>DATAHJ010000085.1:0-5403 GCA_036263275.1 Fibrobacteria bacterium
GGATCACGTTGGTGATCAATTCCTGCGCGATGCGATAGATCGAGACCTGCATGAAGGGGGCGATCTCATCCGGCAGTCCGCCGAAGATGCACTCCGCGCTCAAGGGGCCAGATAGGGTGCGGCAGACGTCCTCCAGGGCGACCCGCAGGCCAAAGTCCTCCAGCACGCCGGGCATGAGCTCATGGGAGATGCGTCGGACATCCTCGATGGCCTGCGTCAATAGTCCGCTGGTCACGCGCCGCCGGCGCGCCTCTTGGGCGGTCCAGGCTTTTCCCGGCTCTGGGTCGAGTTGCCCCAAGTTGAGTTGCACGCCGTAGAGCAGCTGCCCGATGCCGTTGTGCAGGCTCTCGGCGATGCGCCGGCGCTCTTCCTCCTGCGCGTTCAGGGTCGCGGCCAGCAGCGCCAGCCGCTGTCTTTCTTCCGTCGCGGTGCGGTCGCGTTCCGCCTGACGGGCGATCTCCTCGTTCCGCCTGCGCTCCGTGATGTCCTGGCTGGTCATGACCATGCCGTCACCGAGGCGCACGGCGACGATGTGAAACCAGTTGTCGTAGCCATCCTTGTCGTAATGAATTTCAAAGTCGGCCTTTTTGCCGGTTTCCACGACCCCCCGAAAGCGCTCGAAGGCGCCCTTCTCCCGGATTCCCGGGAACATTTCCGCGTAACGGGGAGGCTTGTCCGTCCAGTCCCCCGAGTGGCGCCGCGCCGCCGCATTTGCCACCCGCCATTCGAAGTCCAGGATTTCTCCCTTTTCGTCCCGGACCGCCACCAAGTAATCCAAGGTCACCACCGAGGCATCGAATATGGCCTGCAGGAGGTCGCGGCTTTCCTTCAGTTCGCCTGCGCGGGCGATCACTTGCTGTTCAAGCTGGATATTAAAGTCCCGCAACCCCTGCTCTTCGCGCTTGCGCTCGGTGACATCCGTGAACACGACCGCGACCTGCCGGTTCTCGGGAGCGCCATGGCGGAACGCCGTGGTCTGGAACCATTTATCGAGGCCCGCGACCTTGTTTTCCAGGCGTACGGGCTCTCCGGTGATCACCACCCTGCCATAGGCATCCAGCCAATACTGCTCGAAATCCGGAAAGATGTCCTTGATGCGGCGGCCTTGCATGGCCATTCCCGCCTGCCGGACGAAGGCCGGATTGGTCTCGAGATATTCGAAGTCCACGGGGATCCCGTCCTCGTCGAAATACATCTGGAGCAGGCAAAAACCTTCGTCGATTGATTCAAAGAGGCTGCGGTATTTCCGCTCCGAGGCGCGCACGGCATCCATGGCCTTCCGCTCGGCCGTGATGTTGGTGAACACGATGGCCACCTGCCGGGCGTCGGGTTCCCCGTAGCGAAAGGCGGACATACGAAACCATTGGTCCGCCAAACCATGGACCGAATGCTCCAGGTGTACCGTTTCTCCCGTCCGCAAGGCGTGCGCGTAGTGGTCCAGCCAGATCTGTTCGTAGTCGGGAAGCAGGTCGCGCACCCGAAGTCCCACCGGATCGAATCCCCCATGCCGCCTGAAGGCAGGGTTGGCTTCCAGGTAGGTGAAGTCGCAGGCGTTTCCATCCGCGTCGAAAATGAGCTCGACGATGCAAAAGGCCTCGTCGATCGACTCGAAAAGGGTGTGATATTTCTTCTCGGACTTCCGCAGGTCTTCCTCAGCCATGGCGCGCTTGGCGGCGAGCCAGATACGCTCCAGCACCTCTGGGATCAGCAGGATCTCCGCTTGCGTCCAGGCGTGCTTTTGCGTGAAGAGCACCCCCAGCTTCCCCATGAGGGAGCCGTCCTTGTGCAGCGGCGCCACGAACAGCGCGCCGGCGCCCATGGAGCGCAGCGCGTTCCGGGTGCGCTCCGACAATCCCGGGAATTCCTCCAGATTGTCGATTTGCACGGGCCTGCCATCCTGCAAAAGGCTCATCGCTTCCGCGAAGTCCGCGGGATCGTAAGGGCCGCCGATGCCCGGCAGGTCCGATCGATGATAGTCGGGAAGGATCACCGAGCGTCCTTCGCCCCCCTCCGTATCCCCGAAGTAGACCCGGTCGGCGCCGAGGTGCTCGCCAAGGAGGCGGCAGGCCTCTTCCTGGATGGCAGCGGCATTGCCGAGCGGACGGATCGCGTCTTCCAGCCGGATCATGAAGCGCTCGCGCGCCTCGCTTTCCCGCAGCGCCGCCTCGGCGCGCTTGCGCTCGGTGATGTTGGTGAAGACCACCGCGAGCCGGCCGGCCTCTGGGGATCCAAACGGGGAAGCGTACAGCTCGTACCAATGGTCCGACGGGACGTGATGCTTCTCGAAGCGCATCCCTTCCTTCTTCTTGAAGGCTTCCTCGTAGATCCGGAACCACGAATCGTCGATGCCGGGAAAAAGCTCGAGGAACGTTTTCCCCTGCATGTCCTCCCGGCCGAGCATGCGGTTGAAGAACGCATTGCTTTCCAGCACGCGCGCGTCCAGCACCTTCCCCTTCGCGTCGAACAGGAGTTCGAACACGCAGAATCCGGTCTCGAGCGAGACCAGCAGGTCACGATAGGGATTCGGGGATTCCGCCATGCGTGTGATTCAATGTAATCCTTGGGCCCCGATTTATCCCCTTGGGGTGAAGACCCTATAGGTCGTTTTTCGGGTGGAAGTTACGTTGGGACCATGATTGAGGGCACCATTCCTGTTCCCTGGGGAGGCACGGATTTTCTTCGTGTTAGCTTTCTGAAATGACGCAACCTTCCGATTCTCCGATTTCCATCCTCCTTGCCGAGGACCATGCCGTGGTTCGGGAGGGGCTTCGGATGCTGCTCGCCGGCGAGGGCGACCTGAAAGTCGTCGGTCACGCGGACAACGGGCGTCAGGCCGTCGAGCTGGCCATGGAGCTTCGGCCGGACGTCGTGGTGATGGATGTGGCAATGCCCCTTCTCAACGGCCTTGAGGCGACCCGCCAGATCAACCGGGCGGTGCCTTCGGCCAAGGTGCTTGTCCTGTCGGCGCACGCCGAGAATGCCTATGTCGAACTCGCCGCGGCCCACGGGGCCGCCGGCTACGTGCTCAAGCAGGATTCCTCCGACGCGTTGCTGAAGGCCATTCACGCCGTGCATGCCGGGGGCCCTTTCTTCGCGCCCTCCGGGATGGGCGCCGGCCGCGGAAGCGTCGCGGACGGAGCACGGAAAGCACCCGAATTGACCGGGCGGGAGACGGAAGTGGTGCAGCTCGTGGCCGAGGGCATGGGCAACAAAGGCATCGCCGTCGAGCTGGGTATCAGCGTGAAGACCGTGGAAAAGCACCGCCAGAGCCTGATGCAAAAGCTCGACATCCACGACACGGCCGGGTTGACGCGCTACGCGATCTCGGCGGGAATCATCCAGGCGGGATCGCCGGAGATTTGAGGGGCGCGCCGCGGCGCGTCCGTATTATTCCGTCGTCGCTTCTTCCTGACGGTCCAAGGCGCCCATCAGCGCATGCCAGGACAGGGTCGCACACTTGATGCGCGACGAATACTCCTTCACGCCTTCGAACAGCCTGAGCTTGCCCAAGTGGTTGGGCTGGGTCTCGGGGTTCAGGTTTCCCTTCACCATCTTATGGAACTCCCCGAAGAGCTCGCGGGCTTCCTCGATGGGCTTGCCCTTCAGCTGCTGCGTCATCAGGGAGGCGCTGGCCTTCGAGATCGCGCAGCCGTTGCCCTGAAAACTCACGTCCTCGATCTTTCCGCCCTCGCCCATCTTGGCGTACACCGTGATGTCGTCGCCGCAGAGCGGGTTGTGCCCATGGCACACATGCGTCGCGTCCGGCAGAGGACGGTAGTTCCGCGGGTTGCGGTTGTGGTCGAGGATGACCTGCTGGTAGAGTTCGTTGGCGGCGGACATGGGCTTTAGGCGAACATCCTCTGGATTTTCTTGATGCCCTCGGCAAGCGCGTCGAGATCGGCTTCCGTATTATAGGGCCCGAGCGAAGCCCTGGCCGTCGCGGGAACCCCGAAACGGTCCATGGCCGGCTGGGCGCAGTGATGCCCCGCGCGAATGGCGATCCCTTCCTGGTCGAGCAGGGTGCCGATGTCGTGCGGGTGAATGCCGTCGAGCACGAAGCCCAACACGCCGGCCTTCTCCGGGGCGGTGCCGATGAGGCGAAGTCCCGGGATGGCGGCGAGGAGGGGGGTTCCGTATTCCAGCAAAGCGTGCTCGTGAGCCGCGATCTTGTCGATGCCCACTCCCGTGATCCAGTCGATGGCCGCGCCGAGCCCCACGACCTCGACGATGGAGGGCGTGCCCGCTTCGAAGCGATGCGGAGGATCTTGGTAGGTGGTTTTTTCGAATGTCACGCGACGAATCATGTCGCCGCCGCCCTGATACGGGGGCATCTCCTTCAGCAGTTCATAGCGGCCGTACAGGATGCCCACGCCCGTGGGGCCGAACATCTTGTGGCTGGAGAAGGCGTAGAAATCCGCACCCAAGGCCTGCACGTCGACGGCCTGATGGCTGATGCCCTGTGCGCCGTCGACGACGATCACGGCCTTCGCGGCGTGGGCGCGGCGCGCCATCTCAGCGATGGGATGGATCGTGCCGAGGGCATTGGAAACATGGCCCACGGCCACGATCTTCACCTTGCCCGAGGCGAGCAAGGCGGAATAGGCGTCGAGGTCGAGCACGCCCCGATCGTCGCAGGGCACGACCTTGATTTTCGCGCCCGTCTTCTCGGCCACCATCTGCCAGGGCACGATGTTGGCGTGATGCTCAAGCTGGGTGAGGACGATCTCGTCGCCTGGCTTCAGGACGGAACCGCCATAGGAGGCAGCCACGAGGTTCAAGCCGTCGGTCGAACCGCGCGTGTAGACGATTTCCTTCTCGGAGGCGGCGTTCAGGAGCTTCGCGGCCTTGGCGCGCGTGCCTTCATAGGCCGCGGTGGCTTTCTCGCTGAGGCGGTAGACGCCGCGGCGCACGGTGCCGTAGCTCTCGCGGTAGAAGCGATCCATGGCGTCGATCACCGCGACGGGCTTCTGGGCCGTGGCGGCGGTGTCGAGGTACACCAGCGGTTTCCCGTCCGCATGCGGGCGGTTCAGGACGGGGAATTGGGGCTTGATATCCAGCATCAGGAACGACCTCCCGTCACCGCTTCCATCAGCCAGCCGGGAATGGGCGCCGCGGCGGCATCGCCGGCGAAGGGCAGCAGGGCCTCGCCGAGGAACGCCTGCGTCAGCATGCGGTCCGCCTCGGCGGGGGAGAGCCCGCGCGATAGCAAGTAGAACCGCTGCGCCGGGTCGGTCTTGCCCACGGTCGCGCCGTGGCTGCACTTCACGTCGTCCGCGTGGATCAGGAGGCGCGGCTTCGCGTAGGCGCGGCCCTCGGGCGAGAGAAGCAAGTGCTGAAGCAATTGGCGCGCGTCGGTGCGCTGCGCGCCCCGGTCCACGATCACCGTGCCGTCGACGGAGCTGA
>DATAHJ010000086.1:0-5244 GCA_036263275.1 Fibrobacteria bacterium
TCATGAGCTGGAAGCCGAAGTGCACGGGCTTGAGCGGCGGCCACTCGTCGCGCGGAAAGTCGTTCAGTCCCTTCACCTCCGCGTTCACGTCACCGTGCGCGAGGAAGCTCAGGAGCCCCGGGATCTCGAGGCCGTAGCGTACCTTGCGCGCGTCGGCGTCCGGGATCCCGCCGATCACGAGGGGGGCGCGCGGTCCGGTCTCGAAGTGCGACTCCATCGCCGCGAGCTTGATGGGCTGGCGCTTCGTGGTGTCCTTCGCCAGCAGGTCTCCCGAGAGCGGCTGCGCCAGCGCCGCCACCGCGCCCACGAAGAGCGCGATCTTGAAGGCCTCGCGATGGAACGCCGACGGGCGGCGCAGCAGCATGAAGGCGTGCACGCCCGCCACGCCGAAGCCCGTGGCCTGAAAGGCCGAGATCACCATGTGCAGGGTCTGGGTCTTCCAGGCCGGGTTGAACATCGCCGCCCACGGATCCACGTGGATCGCGTGCGCCGGGACGCCGCCGGAGGCCGCGACCCATTCGAAGCCCGCGGGCGCGTTCATCCACGCGTTCGCGCACACCACGAAAATCCCCGACAGCACCCCGGAAATTCCGACGACTAACCCCACGCCCCAATGCGCCCAGGGGTTCAGCCTTTTCCAGCCGTATAAAAAGAGCCCGAGCGCGATGGCCTCGATGAAGAACGCCGTGCCCTCCCACGAGAACGGCATGCCGATGATCGGCCCCGCGTGCTGCATGAATCCCGGCCACAAAAGCCCGAGTTCGAAGGACAGCGCAGTGCCCGAGACCGCGCCGGTGGCGAAGAAAATCGCGACGCCGCGCGACCAGGCCTTGGTAAGATCGAGGTACACGCGATCGCCGGTGCGCAACCAGCGGAAGTGCGAGGCCGCCATGAGGAACGGCATCGCCATCCCGATCACGGCGAACACGATGTGGAACCCGAGCGAAAACGCCATTTGCAAGCGTGCGGCCAGCAGGTCTTCCATGAGGGCAATGGTAGAAGATGGGGGGGTGTTCTTCGAGGGCGCGGCGTCGCCGGGGGTTTCTTTGTCATTGAAGGGCATCGGCGCGCGAAATGTCTGGTAGTTGCCGTCCGCCGGCCCTGTTTTTTGAATGGAAACGAACCCCGAAGAACTTCCCCGAACCGGTGGCGCGGAAGGACGTTCCCCTGTATTTTCATGGGACGATGGACGTGTTGCGCGCAGAAATCCGGACGCTCCGCGAGAAGTGGAGGGACCAGCCCCGCGCGCCTTACTACGACGCGCTCTCGGATTTGTTGTTGCGCGCGGGCAAGATCACCGCCGCGATGAACCTGATGGAATCCTCGCTTGTCGAGGAAGCCACGGGACACGAGGCCGACGGCGCCTGGTGGTTCCGCCGGGGCATGGAATATGCCGACGCCTGCCTCTTCGAAGAATCGGTCGCATGCCTGAACCGTTCGCTCGCCGCCGGCGCGGACGGCTTCGAGACGCACTATTGCCTCGCCGGGGTGTATAAGAGCCTCGAGCGTCCCGACATGGCCGAGGCGCACTGCCGCCATTCGCTGCGCCACAACCCCGGCTTCGCGCCCACCTTCCTGTTGCTCGCCTCCGTGCTCCGCATGACCGGCCGGCTCGAGGACAGCGCCGACGCCGCGCGCATGGCCGTGCTGCTCGATCCCGATTGCGCCCCGGCCCATTACGACCTGGCCTGCTACTACGCCCTGGCCGGATACACCGACAAGGCCATCGCCGCCCTCGAAAACGCCTTCACGCGCGGCTTTTGCGACTTCGAATGGGTCGCCCGCGACCCCGACCTTGAGGCCGTGCGGGGCGCCCCCGAGTTCGGACGGCTGATGCGCGGCCATGGCGAGGGCGCCGCCGAAAGCGGCGCTCCGGCGACCTGAGTCCGTTATTCGGGCCGTATTTCGGCCTTATTCCTGCTATTTGGCCGGGACGGCCCCGACCCCTGTTACTATATTCCAACGGCTTTTCGCCCGATCCACAGGGTCGGACGATCCGACGTAAGCCGTTGCCTTTCCTCCCTTTGCAAATCTTGCAGATGTTGGGAAGGGGACGGCGATGGGGCGAACCTCCGCCCGTTGCACCTTTCTGGAAGGATTCCAAGCGCGCATGAAAAGGGAAACCGGTTTCCGCACCGCCTTGATGGTGGTCATCCTCGTCCTTTGCGCCATCGGCCTTGCGCCCACGGTGCTGGTCTTCACCAAGAGCAACGACAAGAGCGTGCCCTTGGAGCAGCGCGAGCGCGAGCTTTACAAGAAGGAACACCCGCAGATCGCCGCCAAGGCGATGAACCTGGGCCTTGACCTTGCGGGCGGCACGCACATCATCGTCGAGATCGACCGCTCCAAGATGGACGAGTCCGCCGACCGCGACGTGCTCGACCGCACGCTTGAGATCGTCCGCAACCGCGTCGACCAGTACGGCCTCAGCGAGCCCGTGATCACGAAGTCCGGCGACAACCGCATCATCGCCGACCTCGCCGGCATGGGCGCCGAGGATGCGCGCGGCCTCATCGGCGCGACCGCCCTCCTCGAGTTCAAGCTCGTCCCCGAGGCGCAGGAATTCCGTCCGGTGCTCGACCGCCTCGACGCCTTCCTCGCCGCGCGCGGCAAGGGCGAGAGCCCTGAGCAGGCCGCCGCGGCTCCCGCGCGCGCCGCTTCCGAGGCCGAGAACGTCTTCGGCCGCGTCGTGGGCGACACGTCCGCCGCGGTCACCGTGGCCGACACCACGACCGCCGCCGGTAGCGACTCCGCCGCTGCGGCCGCCGTGGGGGGACTTGATCTCGCGCACCGCCCCTTCACTTCGCTCCTCGTCTCGCTCGGCCGCGACATCGGCGTCGCGGCTCCCAATGTCGAGAAGATGCGCCGCATCCTCGCCGACAAGGACGTCCAATCGGTGATCCCGTCGCGCTACCAGTTCCTCTGGGGCCGCGACGAACAGGCCATCCAGGGAGCCCCCGGCGCCCAGAAGGTCCGCCGCCTCTACCTGCTGAAGCGCCGCGCCGAGATGACCGGCGCAACCATCGCCGACGCCAACTTCCAGCACGCCCAGGGCGGCCTGAACTCGGGCGAGCTCGAAGTGGGCCTCACCTTCAAGGGCCTGGGCCCGAAGGAATTCGCCCGCGTGACCGGCGCGAACATCGGCCGCCAGCTCGCCATCGTGCTCGACTCGGTCGTCTACTCGGCGCCCGTGATCCAGGGCCGCATTCCCAACGGCCGCGCCTCCATCACCGGCGTGGGCAACGTGAACGAAGCCAAGCAGCTCGCGGTGATCCTGCGCGCCGGCGCGCTTCCCGTGCCGATGAAGATCGCCGAGCTCCGCTCGGTGGGTCCGACCCTCGGCGAGCAGAACATCCGCAAGGGCCTGAGCGCCGCCGTGGTGGCGCTGCTCCTCGTCGCCGTCTTCATGGTGGTCTACTACCGCGGCGCCGGCCTGATCGCGAACTTCGCCCTGCTCTTCAACATGGTGATCCTGTTCGCGGTGCTCTCGGCCTTCCACGCGACGCTCACCCTGCCCGGTATCGCCGGCATCGCGCTAACCATCGGCATGGCCGTGGACGCGAACGTGCTGATCTTCGAGCGCATCCGCGAGGAATTGCGCCACGGCAAGTCCGTCCGCATCGCCATCGACGTGGGCTACAAGCGGGCCTTCAGCGCCATCCTTGACTCCAACATCACGACCCTCGGCACGGCCGCCATCCTCTATTACATCGGCGTCGGCCCGATCAAGGGATTCGGCCTCACGCTGATGATCGGCCTCACGGCCTCCATGTACACGGCCATCGGCGTGACCCGCCTGGTGTTCGACTACATCCTGTCGCGCCGCGACGTGAAGGAGCTCAGCATCGGCCACGGGTTCGCCTGGTTCCACAAGGTGGACATGAAGGTGATCCCCTGGGCGCGCTACTACGTGGGCGTGTCCATCGCCGTCACCGCCCTCGCCATCGGCGCCATCGCCGTGAAGGGCCTGAACTTCGGCATCGACTTCACGGGCGGCCACGTGTACCAGGTGCACTTCGCCCAGACCCCGGATCTCGAGAAGGTGCGCAAGGGGGTCGAGGCCGCCGGCCTCGAAGAGCCGCAGGTGCAGACCATGGGCTCCGCGGAAGAGAATCGCGTGCTGGTCTACCTCGCCAAGGTCAAGAGCGATTCCTCGGCCCGCGTGGCCATCCAGCAGGTCGCCGGCCCGCAGGCGACGATCGAGAGCGAAGACAACGTCGGCCCGACCGTGGGCAAGAACCTGCGCATGTCGGCGATCTGGTCGATCCTCGCGTCGCTGGTGCTGATCGTGCTCTACATCTGGTTCCGGTTCGGGCGCAACGGCCTCGGCTTCGGCCTCGCCGGCGTGCTCGGCCTGATCCACGACAGCATCATCACGCTGGGCGTCTTCGCCCTGCTCGGCCGCACGATCTCGCTCGACTTCGTGGCCGCGATCCTGACCATCATCGGTTATTCGCTGAACGACTCGATCATCATCTTCGACCGAATCCGCGAGCTTTCCGCGGACTCGAACTCGAAGGACAGCTTTGCCGTTCGCGTGAACAAGGCGAACAACCAGTCGCTGAGTCGCGGCGTCATCACCCACTTGACGGTGTTCTTCACTGTCCTGGTGCTGGCGGTGATGGGCGCTGTCGAAGTCCGCGACTTCAGCATCGCGATGATCATCGGCGTGGTGGTCGGTACCTACTCCACGATCGCGGTAGCCTGCCCGTTCGTGGTGTGGTGGCAGGCCCGCCGCACGCGAGTTAAAGCCTAACGGTTTACCGGATCAATGTGAAAAGGGGAGCGGCAACGCTCCCTTTTTTATTTGGTGGTTAGGTCCGATTGCCAAAGCGAAGACTCTTTAAATATTGCTTAGAGGAAACGTACAAGCCCCAGCGGTCCGTTGTTTTGTTGCCGCATTCGCATGTCAATATTCCTGTTCCCTTATCGAACTCGATGCCGGTGCCCGAATCAAGAGCTATTAACGAATTCATTCGTAAATATCGGTAGTCGCTTCTGATTATACGTCCTAGGCTACGGTATCGGGTGATTCCTTCAAGAAAGAGGTAGTTGGTCCCATTGATGAATGCGGCTTTGCGCATTGCCTTTATCGGTCTTGTGAGGACAACTACAGTAACCTCTTGGTTGGGAGGGATAGTGGCTGAACTCAAAAAGTCGATTTTTCCCGGCTCTTTCCACCACTTCACCAGGTTTTTTGAAGTCGAGTAGTTGGGCCTTTGGGCGAAAGCTGATCCCATGTGT
>DATAHJ010000087.1:0-3334 GCA_036263275.1 Fibrobacteria bacterium
GGCGTCCTGCTCGATGGCTCCCGACTCGCGAAGGTCCGAAAGCTTCGGTTCGCCCTCGCCCCCGCGCTGCTCCACCGCGCGGCTGAGCTGCGAGAGCGCGATCACGGGGATCTGCAGCTCCTTCGCGAGGCCCTTGAGGCCGCGCGAGATCTGCGAGATTTCCTGCTGGCGGTTTTCCATGCGTCCCACGCCCTGCATCAGCTGCAGGTAGTCGATGATCACGAGGTCGAGGCCCTGTTGGGCCTTGAGGCGGCGGCACTTGGCGCGCAGCTCGAGGATGTTGAGCGAAGGATGGTCGTCGATGAAGATCTTTGACTCGCTGATGGGCCCCACCGCGATGCCGAGCTTGCCCAGCTCGGAGCGCGGCAGCTTGCCGTTGCGAAGCTGATGCATGTTCACCCGGGCTTGGGCGCACAGTACGCGCTGCACCAGCTGCTCACGGCCCATTTCCAGCGAGAAGAACGCGGCCGTGCGCCGATGGTCGATGGCCGCGTTGGCCAGCACGCCGAGCGCCAGCGAGGTCTTGCCCATGCCGGGTCGCGCCGCGAGGATGATGAGGTCGGTCTTCTGGAAGCCGCCCGTGAGCGCGTCGAGATCCTTGTACCCGGAGGGCACGCCGGCCACTTCGCCCTTGCCGTAGCTCTCGATCAGCTTGAACGTGTCGTTCAGGATGCTGCGGATGGGCAGGAACCCTTCCTTGATGTTCGAGGCGCTGATGGCGAAGATGTCGCCCTCGGCCTGGTCCATGATGTTCGCAGGATCTTGCGACGTGTCGTAGGCCTGCTCCAGCATCTTGGTCGCGCTGCCGATGAGGCGGCGCAGCATCGCCTTTTCTTTCACAATGCGGCAATGCTCTTCCACGCTTGCGGAAGAGACCACTTCGGCCGAGATCTCCAGCAGGGCGGGCTCGCCGCCTGCCTTCTCGAAGCTCTTGGCGCGACGCAGCGCCTCGGCGAGGCTCAGCACGTCCGTGGGAGCGCCCTTCTCGAACAACGACAGGATCGCCTCGTAAATGACGCGATGCTTCTCGAGATAAAAATCATCCGAGGTCAAATTCTCAAGCGCGACGCTGACGGCCTCCGGGTCGAGCAGCATCGCCCCCAGCACGTGTTTCTCCACCTCCACCGCCTGCGGCGGAACGCGCAGCGCGGAAGCTTCGCTCCGCGAGGGGAAGGACGCGCGCGGTTCGGAAGTCGGGAGCGGGCCGGGAGCGTTCATGCCTTGTTTCCTTCAAGTCGGCTTTTGAGGGCCTTGAGTCGTTCCCAAGCCGGGGCTTTCAGTTTGGCGTCGCCCAATAGGTCGGCAGGATGCCAAGCGGCCGTGAATGCGATGTCGCCGGCGTCTGCGGTGGTTTCTCCCACAACATCGAGCGCAGCCAGCGACTTGCCCGTGCGCAGCACGGCTTGGGCGCACGCTTCGCCGAGCAGCAGCACCTCGCCGCAGCCCGCGAGCCGAAGCTCGGCGAGGAATGACGGCAGCGCGCGGGCCACGTCCTTGCGCGCCCAGCTTTTTCCGGACGGCGGAGTCTTCATCACGGAGGTGAGGTACAGCGCGTCGCGAGAAAGCCCGATGGCCTGCATCATCTTGTCGAGCAGTGCTCCCGCATCGCCGGCGAAGAGTGTGCCGCCGGTGGGGAATAGTTCCACCACCGCCAAGCGTGCGCCTGGATTTCCTTCGGCACGCACAATCGATGCGGACGAAGAAGGGAACCAGCGCGGATATTCTTCCGCAAGCCACGCCCAATATTCCTCAAGGGAATCCGGGATGTTTGAAGCCTTGACAGGGGAGGGGGAGGGGGCAGGAACCTTGGCCTTGGGCGCAGCCGGTTTCGCGGAAGGTCGCTCGGCGAGCCGCCTCTCGATGTCGCGAAAGAAATCCTCAGGTGCGGAAATCGCCGAAACCCGGGAGGCGACGGAATCATTTCGATGGGATGCGGGGGCGGCGGCTCCGCGGGCGTCCGGATTGTTCGCGGACTTCGCGGGAGAATGCGCGTGCGTGGGTTTCACCCACGGCTCTGCGAGCACGACCTCGGCGGTTCCGATCTCGGATTGCCAAGCGAGGTACGCATCCAGCCGAGAGGTCATGCCTTCGTTCCCGAAAGCGTGCGCTGGTGCTCCGCGATGCGTCGCACCAGCAGGGCGGCCAGGGCCGACTTGCGCATCGGCCGCAGCGAATCCGTCGAGGGCAATATCGCGGCTTGCACGGTGTCCTCGCCGAAGCCTTCGCCCGGCGCGGCAAGCGGCGTGTTCACGACCATCAGGTCGCAGCCGCGCGCCTTCATCTTCTCCGCGCCGCGTGCGAGGGCTCCGTCGGTCTCCAGCGAAAACCCCACCAGGGTCTGGCCCTTCGGTTTGGCCCGCCCCAGTTCCTCAAGGATGCTGGGGAAGGGAGAGAGCTCCAAGGTCTTCAGCGTTCGCGAGTCTTTCCACTTGCCCACGTCCTTGCCTTCGGCCGGAACAAAGTCGGCGATGGCCGCGGCCATGACGAGGGCGTCCACGGTGGGTTGCGCGGCCGTGAGCACTTCGCGGAACTCCTGGCTGGTGCGCACGTGCGCCAAGGTCATGCCGTTGGGCTCGGGTTCTTCGGCCCGGCCCAGCACGACCCGCACATCGGCGCCGCACAGGCGCGCGGCGCGCGCGACGGCCAAGGCCGTCTTGCCGCTGCTGCGATTCGAGAGAAAGCGGACGCCGTCGAGCGGCTCTTCGGTGTGCCCGCCGGAGACCAGTATGCGCTTGCCGCGCAGGTCAGGCAGCGAGCCTTCGAAGGCAAGCACAAGCTCGGCGTAGGCCGCGATCTCCTCGGGCGTGGTGAGCTTGCCTTCGCCCACCTCGCCGCAGGCGAGCGTGCCGCCCAAGGTGGGGAGCACGTGGACGCCGCGCTCCGAGAGTCGCGCCAGATGCTCGCGCACGGGCGCGGATTCCAGCATGACGGTGTTCATGGCCGGCGCGACGGCGAGCGGGCCGCCGTAGGCGAGCGCGGTCATGGTGACGGGAGAGCCGGTGAGGCCCATCGAGAGCTCGGCCAGGGTGTGCGCGGTGCATGGGGCGATGATGAAGAGGTCGGCCCAGCGCGCCGCTTCGATATGCGGGATCTTGCCGTCGGCGACACCTTCCCAGGCGTCGGTGAGTACGGGGCTGCCCGTGAGCGCGGCAAAGGCGTTAGGATGCACGAAGCGCGCGGCGTCGTGTGTCATCACGACACGCACGGTCGCGCCGCCTTCCTTCAGCCGCTGCACGAGGTCGCAGGCTTTGTACGCGGCGATGCTGCCGGTCACACCGAGGAGGATTTTTTTGCCTTGGAGCATGATGATTCCGACTTGAAAAGTACGTCTTTT
>DATAHJ010000088.1:0-1989 GCA_036263275.1 Fibrobacteria bacterium
CATTCGGCGAGCACACGGCGCGCGGGCGGCTCGAAACCCAGCCAAGCAGCAACCTCTTCCAGCAAGTCGATGCCGAGGCCCGCGCGCAAGCCCGCGACCACGGAATCCTTGGTGAAGCGATAGCGGATCACGCGCTCGTCGTTCTCGCGCGCGGCGAGGAGTTCGATCTGGAAGAGGCGGTTCAGCGGAATGGTTCCGGGAACCAGCGCCTCGAAGTTGGGCAGGCCGCGCGCGGATTCGACGGGCGCGCCCTCCGAGCCCGGCAGGGTCACGCGCGCCCAGCGGATGCGCCCGCGGTGCATCGCGAACTCGACGCCGCCCAGGAGCCAAAGCTCCCGCAGGAGGCGCGGCAGATTTTCCCAGGTGGCGAGCTCGGCGGGGGCCTTGGCGCGCGCCTTGTCCCATCCCTCGTACACCGCGAGGAAGGGCGCGAGGGCGGAAGCACCGAAGGCGCCGCCGCGCAGAGCCAGCGCCTCCAGCAGGCGCTCGAGGCCGCGCGCGCGGCGGCGCAGCCACCACTCGCGCAGGCGATGCGCGAATTCCGCGCCGCCGTCCTCGAGCAGCTCGGAGGCCAGGGGCGCGGGGCGCAGCACGCCCTCGTCGTCAAGGAGCAAGTCGGAGTCGACCGCGAAGCGGAAGAGGAACACCGCCTCTTCCTCGCCCGCGGCGGAGGACAGCGAATCGCCCGAGGCGAACGCGCGCGCGAGCTCCTGCAGGCACTTGCGATGTAGCTCGCCATTCTGCGTGAGGCGCAGCTCGCCGCGCGCCGCGAGGGCGAGGAAGTGGCAGAAGTGCGAGGCCGCATGCGGGGCGTTGGAAATCCACGAAGTGTTCGGGGTCGTCTCGGCCGTGGGGGCGAATTCGGCGAGCAGCCTCGGCAATAAGACGGGCGCCAATTCGCGGAAGCCGTGGTAGCTGCGGTTTTCGCCTTCACGGCGCAGCGCGAGCAATTCGTATTCGAAGGCCCCGAGCCAATAGCCGGCCTGGCCCGCTCCTTCCTCGCAGCCGCGGACCAATTCGGACTCGAGCATGCCGCGTTCCTCCGCGGCATAGACGGCCAGCAACAGGCGGCGGCCACCCGCCTCCAGGTCGCTCAGGAGGGCATCCAGGCGCTCCGGATCGGCGGCGGTGGCCAAGACGGCCTCCGAGACCTTCGACGCCGACACGAGCCCCGCGTCGGGGTTCTCGCGCCGGTACAGCTTCGCCAGGTGGGTCTTGGGGGCGGAAGCGAGGAAATCGGAAAGACTCTGCAAGCGGAAGGCTCCTGGACCCCGGAAAAGGGCAACGGGTAAATTTAACTCCGCGGAGGGGCTTCGCGACCCTTGAAATATGGGGTTTTACGCCGATTCGACGGAACGCAGAATAACGTCCCGCACCGCCGTCATCGGCAGTTCGCCCGCCGCCGGTTCCCACAGCGACTTGTCCCCGATCAGGAGCGGCGCCTCGGCGGGATCGTCGGCGGGGGTGCCGTGCGAGCCCTTCACCAGCGAGGCGTCGAGCGGGATCACGTCCATGTAGTAGCGGAAGCCCAGTTTCTTCTTGAGCAGCGAAGAGATGATGGTGCCCTTGGCGAAGGGTTTCTTCGGGTCGAGGAAAAGCTCGCACGGGTCGTAACCCGGCTTGCGATGGATGTCGACGCAGCGGGCGAAGTCGGGCGCCTTGGCGTCGTCCTCCCAGTAGTAGTACGTGTACCAACTGTCGGGCTCGGCCATCAGGATCACGTCGCCGGCACGATCGTTGTCGAGGCCGAAGCGCTTGCGCTCCTCACCGTGGATCACGCGGCGCGTGCCGGGATCCTTCTCGAACAAGGCGACCACTTCCTTCAGCTTCGACTTGTCGTTCACGTACACGTGGCAGATCTGGTGGTCGGAGATCGCGAAGGCCTTGCTCGCGCCGGCGTCGAGCATTTCCCACGTGAGGCTCGGGCGCACTTCAAGCAAGCCGGCGCGACGCAGGATGCGGTTGGGATGCGTTTGCCGCGTGACCTTG
>DATAHJ010000089.1:0-3727 GCA_036263275.1 Fibrobacteria bacterium
TGACCAGCGTCGTGGCGAGGATCATGACCAGCAGCATCCGGCTGCCGTATTTCTCCTCGAGGATGGGACCGATCAGCAGGATCACCGAGAAGTTCGACGCAAGGTGCGACAAATCCTTGTGGCCCAGCACATGCGACATGAGGCGGAACCACGACCAGAACGAGCGGTAGTCGAAGCCGGGCATCGCGGCGAAGTAGGACGAGGCCAACCCGTGCCAATACCACGCGTCCGCGAGGTGGACCATCAACGCCAGCAGCGCGAAGGTCAGGACGACCGGGGCGTTCCAGGTGGGGATCCAGCGGATGGACATTGGGAATTACGAATTACGAGTTACGAATTGAACGCAAAGTCCTGGCTGGATGAAGCGCCCGAATGCATCGACATCGAATCGCACGCAGCCGCTTTCAATGCATCCCCCCTCATTCGTAATTCGTAACTCGTAGTTGAAGACCCTTAGCCTTGAATCTTCATCAGGTCGTACGCCAACAACCCGTGCGCCACCGCGACATTGAGCGACTCGACCTTGCCGCGCATGGGAATGCGCACGGTCTGGTCGGCCTGGTCGATGAGGTTCGCGCCCACGCCGCCGCCTTCGTTGCCGAACAACAGGGCGACCTTGCGCTTGAGCTTCGCCTGGTCGAGGGTGACCTTGGCGTGCGGCGAGGTCGCCACCACCGTGAAGCCCTTGAGGCGGAGGAAGTGGATCTTGGCGGCCAGGTCCTCGCCCGTCTCCAGCGGCATGCGCAGGAGCGAAGCGGCGGAGGCCCGCACCACCTTGGGATTGTACGGATCGCAGGTGCCCTTGCCCAGCACGACGGCGTCCATGCCGAGCGCCGCGGAGGTGCGCAGGATGGCGCCGAGGTTGCCGGGGTCCTGCACGCCGTCGAGCAAGGTCACCGAGCGGATGGTCGACCAGTCGGGGCGCAGCGCGCCGAAATTGGCGATGGCCACGATGCCTTGCGGCGTCTCGGTGCCGCAAAGCGCCGAGATCTCAACGGGCGAAACGACGCGCGTGCGCACGCGCAGCGCGTCAAGCCGCGCCTTGAGCGCGGCATCCTCGAATCCCTCGGACACCAGCACCGCATGCAGGATCTCGGGCGAAGACTCCGCCACGTCGGCGATGTTCTTCGCGCCCTCGAGCAGGAAGCGCGACTCCTTGTAACGGCCCTTTTCCGTCAGCAGGGGCAGGAATTTCTTGACCTCGGGTGAAAGCTCCGGCACGAAGGGCGCGGGCGCGCGATCCTCGAATTTTTTGAAAGGACGATCGCCAAAGGATTTCCCCGGGCCATCCTTCTTCCAGGCGGGCTTGTCACCATACGGGCGGGCGGGACGATCGCCCCGGTCACCGAACGGCTTGCGAGGGCCGTCGTTCTTCCAGGCCGGTTTGTCGCCGAACGGACGGGCCGGGCGGTCACCGCGATCGCCGAAGGGCTTGCGAGGGCCGTCGAATTTCTTGAACGGACGATCGCCTCCGCCGAAGGAACGCGAAGGACGTTCGCCGTCGGCGCTCCGCTCCCCATAGGGTTTACGGGGGCCGTCGAATTTCTTGAACGGACGATCGCCGCCGAACGACTTGCCCGGTCCATCCTTCTTCCACGCGGGCTTTTCACCCTCGCGCGGGCGGAAGTCGCCCGCGAACTTCTTGCGCGGCTCGTCACCGGGCTTGAAGGGCTTGCGAGGCGCGGCCGGACGATCCGGCTTCTGGCTGCGCTCGCCGCTCTTGAAGCCCGAGGGCAGCTTGCCTTGGCGCTTGGGGCCCTTCTTGCCGGCATCGAAGCCGGGGAGATCGAATGCGTCGCTCATGCCCTGTCCGCCATCGTGTTCGAGTTCAATAATTCCAGCGCTTTCTTTTGGATGCCGTCCGCGTCCATGCCGAGGATGCGATGCAGCACGGGCACTTCGCCGTGCGTGACGAATTCGTCCGGCAGGGCGACGTGGCCGAGCGGAATATCACGGCGGCCCAGTTCGTTCATCAGCAGCGAGACCGTGGTGCCGTATCCGCCGTGCAGGACGTTGTCCTCGATCGTGAGCACCGCGCGATGGCGCGCGAACAAGGCGTCGTAGGCCTCGCGGTTCAGCGGCTTCACCGTGCGCACGTCCACCACGGTGGGCTTGAAGCCTTCGGCGCGCAACGCGGCCGCGGCCTTGCGGGCGCCCGCCAGCATGTGGCCCACCGCGAGGATCAGCAGGTCTTCGCCTTCTTCCACCACGTTCGGCAGGCCGATGGGCAGGGTCTCGAAGGGCAGCTTCGCATCGGGCGCATAGGCGTTGCCGCGCGGGTAGCGCACGGCGATGGGGCCTTCGTTGTACTCCAGGGCGGTGTGCAGCAGGTTGCGCAGCTCCTTCTCGTCGGAAGGGGCGAGGATCACCATGCCCGGGATCATGCCGAGGTAGCTGAGGTCCATCGCGCCATGGTGCGTGGGCCCGTCCAGGCCCACGAGGCCGGCGCGGTCGAGCACGAAGGTCACGTTGAGGTGCTGGATCGCCACGTCGTGCACGACTTGGTCAAAGGCGCGCTGCAAGAATGTCGAGTAGATGGCCACCACGGGCTTGAGGCCGTCGCAGGCGGCGCCCGCGGCGAAGGTCACCGCATACTCCTCGGCGATGCCCACGTCGTACACGCGGTCGGGCAAGGCGTTGGCCATGATGTTGAGGCCGCAGCCCTCGGGCATGGCGCCGGTGATGGCGACGATGCGCTTGTCCTTTTGCGCCAGCTCGGTGATGGCCTCGCCGAACACCTTGGTGAGGCCGGGCGTGGCCGCGGGCGCGGCCTTCAGCTTGCCCGACTCGATGTCGAAGGGGTTGGAGGCGTGCCACTTGATGGCGTCGGCCTCCGACTTCTCCCAACCTTGGCCCTTGGTGGTGACCACGTGGATGAGGTTCGGTCCCGGCAATTCCTTGACCGCGCCCAGGATCTCGATGAGCGCCTCGATGTCGTGGCCGTCGACGGGGCCGAAGTAGCGGATCCCCAGGTCCTCGAAGAAACCGCCGGGCACGATCATGCGGCGGATGCCGCGGTCGGCGCGGGCCATGAGCTTCTGGATATGCTTGCCCTGCGGCAGCTTGCCCGCCAGGTCCCACACGTCGTCCTTCAGCTTGTTGTACTTCGGGTTGACCAGGATGCGGTTGAGGTACTTGGAGATGGCGCCCACGTTCTTCGAGATCGACATCTTGTTGTCGTTCAGGATGAACACGACCTTCTCGTCGATCTCGCCGGCGTTGTTGAGCGCCTCGTAGGCCATGCCGCCGGTCATCGAGCCGTCGCCGATGATGCCGATGACGTCGTTGTCTCGGCCCAGCTTCGTGCGCGCCGCGGCCATGCCGAGCGCCGCGGAAAGCGAGGTCGTGGCATGCCCCGCGCCGAAGGCGTCATAGGGGCTCTCATCGCGCTTGAGGAAGCCGGAAAGACCGCCGAACTGCTTGAGCGTGTGGAATTCCTTGTAGCGGCCCGTCACGAGCTTGTGCGGGTAGGCCTGGTGGCCCGTGTCCCAGACCACCTTGTCCTTCGGCGCATCGTAGACGTAGTGGATCGCGAGGGTGAGGTCCACCGTGCCGAGGCTGCTGGCCAGGTGCCCGCCCTTGGAGGCGACCTGCCTGACGATGGTGTCCCGCATCTCCGTGGCCAAGGCCTTGAGCTGGTCGATGGAAAGCCGCTTGAGGTCGGCGGGAGAATTGATGTTTTCGAGCATGCGTTCGTTTCCGGGCGCCTAGGGTAAAATTCGAAAGG
>DATAHJ010000090.1:0-2141 GCA_036263275.1 Fibrobacteria bacterium
CTCGATGCCGAACATCGAGCCGGAGAAATTTTTAGGCCTCGATCCAAACGACAAGGACACCCTGCTGTCACTGAAGGCGATTCAGTACGACATTGTCTGCAACGGCATCGAACTGTCCTCCGGCGCGATCCGGAATCACAAGCCCGAGATCATGTACAAGGCCTTCGAGATCGCCGGCTACGGCCCCGAGGTGGTGGACAAGAAATTCGGCGGCATGATCAACGCCTTCAAGCTCGGCGCTCCGCCGCACGGCGGCATCGCCCCGGGCATCGACCGCATGGTGATGCTGCTGGCGCAGGAGGAGAGCATCCGCGAGGTGATCGCCTTCCCCATGAACCAGCGCGCGCAGGACCTGATGATGCTGGCGCCCTCGGAGGTGCTGGAGAAGCAGCTCAAGGAGCTGCACATCCAGATCGATCCGAAGGTCGTGGCGGAATTGAAGAAAGAGAAAGAAGCGGCGAAAGAGGTGTAAGGTTGGCGTTCCGCAGGGATAAGGCGTGCCTTATCCCTGCCGCAGATCCGCCCTATTCCAACTGCAGGTTCAGGTCGCCGCCGGTGGCGCCGAAGCAGGTTTCGTCGCAGTAGCCTTTCGAGTCGTATCCCACCTCGCTGCCGTCCACCGCCAGCACGCTGTCCTTGCCGTTCACGTACAGCGCGGTCGCCGAATATTTTCCCAGCGGGAGCGACAGGGACCAGGTGGTCCCCGTGGGAACGCCCGACCCTATCAGGATGCCCGTTTCATAGGCCGCGCCGGCGTATATGTTCACCCGGACCGGCAGCGGCTGCGATACGTGGATGAGGAGGTTTCCTTGTTCCGGCACCGAGTGCGGGCAATTCGCGGGCGCCGGCGTGCACTCGTCCTGGTTGTCGTCGATGATGTCGCATGGAAGGGACGATTGCGGATCGCAGGAGTCGTCATTGCAGCCCGCGATCAGGAAGGCGACCATGAATAGAATCGGAAGCGCGGGGAAAAATCTTTTCACTTCAGCACCCATCCCATCTGGATCAGGAGGCGAAAGGGGGCGATGTGCGGAAGCGGCCGGCATTCGACCCCTCCCTCCCAGTAATAGTTTCCGTCCGTGGCGTAGCGAACCCCGAGCCCGCCCCAGCCGGTCAAGCCCGACTGCGCCTCGCGCGCCGTGCCCGCGTAGGACCCGGCTGTGTAGGCGATTCCCGCGCCCGTGACGAGGAACCAGTTCTCCCACTCGTCCAAGGGCAGGGCCCACGCGACTCCGGGACCGATATCGTAACGCGTCTCGCGATATTGATGCGTCAGGGTGGGGGAGATGCGCACGCGCACCGCCTCGGGCAACGGCCGAATTTCCCCGTCGACGAAGGCGCTCCAGGTTCCCCGGATCCCGGCGGGCGGGGTGAACCCGGCCAGTCCCGCGCGGCCGCCGGCCTGCAGGTCGGAGCCGATGGAGAGGCGGGGCTCCACGAAGAGACCCTGTGCGCAGGCCGCGCCGGCGGCGAGGATCAGGATCCAGACGGGGTATCGCATGCGTCGCGGAAGTTACAAGGATTCGGCCCCGGATTCATGCGGAGCGGCGAAGGACTGAAGCCGAAGAAAACCGGACGAGAGTGCGGGACCTCGAAGCAGACCCCATGCCCTGCCTTTTAAGGAGCGTCGGTGGCCTGGATGTGCGCCTTCACGTCGAGCGAACCGGCGTACTCGGCCTTGAGGCGGCGCGCGACTTCCTCGATCGTCAGCTTGGTCGTGACGAGGTCGATCTCGAGCTCCGCCGCGCGCTTCACGACCTTCGCGGGCGGCACGTGGGCGTTGGTGAAGAGGATGGCGACGATGTCGACCTCCTCCGCCACCTGCATCAGGCGCGTATGCACCAGATTCGTGACGAGAAGGACATTGCTGAAGTCGTCGGTGAGCTCGTTGGGATCCGTGCCCGTGAAGGCGAGGTCCACGCTGTCATGGAGCAATTCTTCGCCGACGAGGCTTCCCTCGATGGCTTCGATGATGGAACGGAGATCCGTTTGCATGGGATGAGGGAGTCGCGGGATGCGCCTGCATGCGGTGAACGCGTGGGGCGGCGGGATGGGTTTGCGGCTTCTGGATGATCCTCCGGGCTGAAAGTTAATCAGGCCGCGCGGGTTTCTGTAAAGGGGGGCGGGGGTATTCTCCGGGG
>DATAHJ010000091.1:0-5758 GCA_036263275.1 Fibrobacteria bacterium
CGCCGTCGGCTTCCGCCTCGACATCCCGAGCGGCACCGCCGTGCGCTTCGAGCCGGGAGAGAAAAAACCGGTGCGCCTCGTCGCCCTCGGCGGCGCGCGCATCGTGCGCGGCGGCAGCGGCCTGATCGACGGTTCCGTGGATGGAGCCAACGCGAAGGCGGCCGTGGCGCGCGCCGCGGCGCAATCCTTCCTGACCACGGAGGTCCGGCCATGAGCGGCACCAAGGATCTGAACAGGGATTTGGAAATCGGGCGGCGCGCGTACGCGGACATGTACGGCCCCACCACGGGAGACCGCGTGCGCCTCGGCGACACCGGGCTGTGGGTGCGCGTGGAACGCGACTTCACCGTGCCCGGCGAGGAGAGCAAGTTCGGCGGCGGCAAGACGCTGCGCGACGGCATGGGCCAGCAGGCGGGCGCGGCGCAAAAGGACGCCGTCGACCTGCTGATCACCAACGCCCTCGTCATCGACCATGCCGGCATCTACAAGGCGGACGTGGGCGTGAAGGATCACCGTATCCGCGCGATCGGCAAGTCTGGAAACCCCGACATCCAGGACGGCGTCGACCCGCGCCTCGTCGTCGGCCCCACCACGGAAGTCATCGCGGGCGAAGGCATGATCCTCACCGCCGGCGGCATTGACACGCATATCCACTTCATCTCGCCGCAGCAGGCGGAAGAAGCGATCGCCTCGGGCATCACCACGATGATCGGCGGCGGAACGGGGCCCGCCACGGGCACCAACGCCACCACGTGCACGCCCGGCGCCACGCACATCGAGATGATGCTGCGCGCGACGGAACATTATCCCCTCAATTTCGGCTTCCTCGGCAAGGGAAACTCCTCGCTGCCCTCGGGCCTCGTCGAACAGATCGAAGCCGGCGCCGTGGGGCTCAAGTTGCATGAGGATTGGGGCACCACGCCCGCCGCCATCGACTGCTGCCTCTCCGTGGCCGACGCGCACGACGTGCAGGTCGCCATCCACACCGACACGCTGAACGAGTCGGGGTTCGTGGAAGCCACCATCGCGGCCTTCAAGGGCCGAGTCATCCACAGCTTCCACACCGAAGGCGCGGGCGGCGGGCACGCTCCCGACATCATCCGGGTGTGCGGCTTGCCGAACGTGCTTCCGTCCTCGACGAATCCCACCCGCCCCTTCACCGTGAACACACTGGCCGAGCATCTCGACATGCTCATGGTCTGCCACCACCTCGATCCGAGCATTCCGGAAGACGTCGCCTTCGCCGAAAGCCGCATCCGCGCCGAGACCATCGCCGCGGAGGATATTCTGCATGACCTGGGCGCGATCTCCATGATGTCCTCCGATTCGCAGGCCATGGGCCGCGTGGGAGAAGTGATCTGCCGCACGTGGCAGACGGCCCACAAGATGAAGGCCCAGCGCGGCGCGCTGGAACAGGACAACGGGTCCGATGCGGACAATTTCCGTGCGCGCCGCTACATCGCCAAGTACACCATCAATCCCGCCGTGGCCCACGGCATCTCCCATGAAGTGGGATCGATCGAGGAAGGCAAGTGGGCCGACCTCGTGCTGTGGAGGCCCGCGTTCTTCGGAATCCGCCCGGAGCTGGTGCTCAAGGGCGGCATCATCGCGCAGGCACAAATGGGCGACCCCAATGCGTCCATCCCCACACCGCAACCATACTACTCGCGTCCCATGTTCGGCTCGCTGGGATCGGCCGTGGGCATGGGCTCCCTTGCCTTCACCTCCGCGGCGGGCGAAAAGGCCGTGAAGGGCTACGGGCTTTCGAAGCAGGTCACCGTCGTCAAGGGCTGCCGCAGCATCGGCAAGAAGGACATGCGACTCAACGACGCGCTCCCGAACATCACCGTGGACCCCGAGACCTACGCCGTGCATGCGGACGGGGAACGCTTGACGTGCGAACCCGCGGCGGAGTTGCCGCTGGCGCAGTTGTACCATCTGTTCTGATTTCCCCCATGCCCCTCTCCCCTTCCCTTCTCCTCCAGCTCGCCGACTCGGCGCTCCCCACCGGCGCGTTCGCCTACAGCAACGGGCTGGAGGCGCTGGCGCGCGCGGGAGCCTTCGCCACGCCGGAGGCGCTGGAGGCACACCTGCATGCGCACCTCGGACAGGCGTCGCGCTTCGACCTGGCCTTCGTGACCGCAGCGGGCGCGGCGGAAGACGCCGACGCTCTCGAGGCCCTCGACCGTGAATGGGACGCGGGCTTCTGGAACACGGGAACGCGCACGGCTTCG
The DNA here is from genome assembly GCA_036263275.1 of Fibrobacteria bacterium. GTDB lineage: Bacteria > Fibrobacterota > Fibrobacteria > UBA11236 > UBA11236 > UBA11236. The sequence goes on from DATAHJ010000091.1 coordinate 2,235, forward strand.
CTTCGGCAGGCCCGCGCCCTCATCGAATTGCTCGCGGGACTGTACCCCGGCCAGGGCCTCGAGGCATTGCGCGCGCGTTGCGCCGACGGGGCGCGCGAGCCGCTGCATTACGCGATCGCCTTCGGCCGCGCGCTCGCATTGCTCGGCGCCGACGCGATCGAGACGTGCCGGCTCTACTTGCATGGCATCGCGCGCGACCAGGCCGCCGCCGCCGTGCGCCTCGGCCTCGTGGGCCCGCGCATCGCCCAAGGCCTGCAGGCGCGCGCCGCGGGCCGCGCGATGGAAGAGCTCGGCGACGGCGCGAACATTCCCCACTTCAAGGATGCGAGGCGCACCGCGCCCGCCGTGGAAGCGGGCCAAGGCCTCCACGGATTCCTCTACAGTCGGCTTTTTCAGAATTAAGGACATGCCATGAGATCGAAAATCCTTCGCCATCAATCCGCCCATTGGCACGATCATGGCGGCGGCCACGGCCACACGCACGAACCGATGGATTCTCCCGGCGAGTTCCGCCTGCGCGAGCTGGCGCGCGACGACCGCGATTATACGACGCGCGCCTTCACCATCGGCATCGGCGGCCCCGTCGGCTCGGGCAAGACCGCATTGACCAAGGCTTTGTGCGAGGCGCTGCGCGACCGCTACAGCCTCGGTGTCGTCACCAACGACATCTTCACGCGCGAGGACGGCGAGTTCCTCACGCGTCATGAGGCATTGCCCGCCGACCGCATCCTCGCGGTGGAGACCGGCGGCTGCCCGCACGCGGCCATCCGCGAGGACGTGTCGTCGAACATCTACGCGTGCGAAGAACTGATGCGGCGCTTCGCGGGATCGGAAAGCGCGATCGACCTGCTCATCGTCGAGAGCGGCGGCGACAACCTCGCCGCGCACTTCGGCCGCGAGCTCGCCGACTATACGATCTACGTGATCGATGTCTCGGGCGGCGACAAGGTGCCGCGCAAGGGCGGCCCCGGCATCACACAGAGCGACCTGCTCGTGATCAACAAGATCGACCTCGCCCCGCACGTGGGCGCGAGCCTCGAGGTGATGCGCCGCGACTCCGGGAAGATGCGTGGCGACGGCCCTTTCCTGTTCGCGCAAGTCAACAACGGCACCGGCGTCGACGCCATCGCAACGCACCTGCTCGCGGCCTGGTCCGCAGCCGTTCCTAAAAAGGCCGCTGACGCGGCAGCCACCAACATGGCCGCTGACGCGGCCGTTTCAGCCAATTCCAAGGGAGGATGATTCCATGAACATTTTCACTCAGTTCCGCGCGGGGCTTCGCGCCCGCGTCTTTATGGCCGTGATCCTGGGCTTGGCCGCCGCGGCCATGGCGCATCACGGCAATCCCGACGCCCCGGCGCCGGCGCCGTGGAGCAACGGGCCTTCGATTCCCGGCCCTGCGAAACCACAGGGCCCGGGTTTCTAGGGCCCTTGGAGTCTGAGGGACCCCGGTTTTCGGGATCTGAGGACCCGGGTTTGAATCTCCGGGGTTGACCTAGGCCGTTCCGCGAAAAATCCGGGTGACCCGCAAAAACGGCCGACGTGAAAACGTCGGCCGTTTTGTTTTCCGCCCCCCTCGATAAACCTTTTATGAATGACAATAGTCCCCATCTCTTTTCATATGGCACGAATTGTCAGTTGTCGAGCGCAAGTGTTAACCGATCCGCTTACAAAGCATCCCAATCCTCGGAAATTCCGGTGAATTTCGGGCAGAAGCGAACAAGAATCGATGGCATGAGGATTGATAAACCTAGACGGAAACACCCGCCAAGGTCCGGCGGGTCAACAAGGAGTCAGGATGCGCAAGGCACTTCAAACCGGTCTGATGGCGGGCACGCTCGCGATGGGGCTCATCGCCGCCCCGTCGTTCGCGGACATCAAGGTGAACGACCAGCTTACCCTCTCGGGCTTCCTCGACATGTCCGCCTATGAGACGGGCGATGCGGCGGCGACCGCGACCTTCGACCAGTTCGAAGTGGACTTCATGTACAAGTTCAGCGACAAGCTCTCCGCGCGCGCCGACATCTCGCAGGGCGGCGTGGGAGGCGGCCTGAACAACGTCCGGCTCGTGACCCCTTCCGACACGATCACCGGCAGCTCCATCCACCTGGAGCAGGCGTTCGTCACCTACACCGAAGGCCCCCTGAGCCTCATGGTCGGCAAGTTCCTCAGCGCCACCGGCTACGAGTGCGCGGAACCCACCTGCCTGTACCAGTACTCCGCTTCCGCCACGGTGTCCGCCTACGGCGGCTACAACACCGGCGTGGGGGCATCCTACACCGTCAGCCCGATGGCCTCTCTCTACGGCGCGGTGTTCTCCAGCGAGTGGAGCGGTGACGCGACGATCGCCACCCCCGGTGGCGAGGCCGGCCTGACGCTGACCCCGATGGAAGGCGTGACCGTGAAGGGCTTCTACCTGTTCGAGAACATCGAGCAGCCCGGCCCCGACTATCTCAAGAACGGCGTGAACGTCTGGGCTTCGTACGCCAAGGGCCCCCTGCTCGTGGCCGGCGAGGTCAACTACCTGATGAACTGGGACGCCGAGGATTCCGACGGCCTGGGCTTCCTCGTCATGGGCAACTACAAGCTCACCGACAAGATCGCCGGCACGGTCCGCTACAGCCAGCTGAAGACGGACGCCATGGCCGACCCGAGCAACGAGTTCACGATCAGCCCGAGCTACTCGATCACCGGCAACTGGTGGGCGCTGGCGGAATACCGCCGCGACATCGAGGCCAAGGTCAACAGCTACGCGCTCGAGACGACCCTCACGTTCTAAGACAATGGACCCCGCGCCCCGGTTCGCCGGAGCGCGGGACCTAACACCGCACGCGAACCGGAAGGACACTCCATGAAACTGATCGTCGCGTACATCAAACCCTTCAAGCTGGACGAGGTCAAGGCCGCCATCCAGGAAATCGGCGTCAGCGGCATGTCCGTGACCGAGGTCAAGGGCTTCGGCCGCCAGAAGGGCCACACGGAGCTCTATCGCGGAAGCGAGTACCACACCGACTTCATCCCCAAGGTCAAGCTCGAGGTCGTGGTGCCCGATGACCTGGCCGACAAGGTGGTGGCGTCGCTCTCCGACAAGGCCCGCACGGGAAAGATCGGCGACGGCAAGGTCTTCGTCCTCCCTGTCGAGAGCGCCCTGCGCATCCGGACCGGCGAGACCGGCAACGAAGTCCTCTGACTTCCGCCCCTCCGAACAGGCGGCCGACATCGGCCGCATCCGAAACGCCCCCGCCAGGGGGCGTTTTTGTTTTGTCTCGATAAAAAACCGTGACGAATTGACAAAGGCGGCCTTCTCGAAAAAATAGGGAAGGGGTTGTTCCCTAGGGAAACTATCCGATTGATAACTTTGGCTCATCTTTCGCCGGGAATCGGCGAGCCAGAAAGGAATCAGGATGCGCAAGCCCCTTCATGCCGCCCTCGCGGCGAGCCTGCTCGCGACGGCCTTCGTCGCGACGCCCTCCTTCGCCCAGATCAAGGTCAACGACCAACTGTCGCTGACCGGCTTTCTGGAC
>DATAHJ010000092.1:0-4097 GCA_036263275.1 Fibrobacteria bacterium
CTCGGCGACCAAGGTCCGGGAGCATTCGCATCGGGTGCGCCGGTTGGTCTCTCCCTGCGGCCCACAAGCCCTCGTTTCCTTCCCCCGGCACGCACTTGCGGCGTTACGCCGCCGTCTTCGACGCGACGGAGATCAATTCGAGCTTTTATCGCCCGCACCTGCGCGTCACCTACGAGCGATGGGCCGATTCCGTTCCGGAGGCCTTCCGTTTCACCGTGAAGGTGCCCCGAACGATCACGCATGAGAGGCGACTGCGGGACTTCGAGGATCTGCTGGGCCGCTTTCTGCAAGAGGCGTCGGGCCTGGGGGCGAAGCTGGGAGCCTTGCTGGTGCAGCTTCCGCCCAGCCTCGCGTATGCCGAGGAACCGGTCCGCGACTTCCTGGAAGGGGTGAGGGCGCGGTACGACGGCCTGGTCGCTTTGGAGGCAAGGCATCCCTCATGGTTCACCGAAGAGGCGGACGCGCTGTTGCGCGCTTGCGATGTTGCCGGGGTCGCCGCCGACCCGGGATTATCGAAGGCGCTTCCGACCGGATCTCGGAAGTTCGCCTACTTCCGGTTGCATGGCTCGCCGCGCATCTATTACTCGGCGTATTCGGCGGAGTTTCTCAAGGCCTTGGCCGGAAGGCTGGAGGCTGAGGCTGGCAAGGGCGATGTCTATTGCATCTTCGACAACACGGCCGAAGGCGCGGCGATAGGCGATGCAATGACAGTGATGAACGAATTGGAAGGCGGGACCTAGAGAAGTCCTCGCGCTCCACTCTTTACGACTTCTTCGCCTCTTTCCTTTTCTGCTTCTTCTCCTCCGACGGCGTGGGAACGTCCTTCAGGTGGATGCGGTCCTCGATGCCGGGTCGCAAGGCGCGGATGAAGGCGTTGCGCAGGATGCCTCCCACCGTGCTCCAGATGTCCGCGCTGGGGTTGTCGACGCGGCCCGAGAAGGGAATGCGCGTGGCCGTCTGGTCGCGCGGCTGGTTCTGGAAGATCTCGGCCATGGCCCCCGCGAGGGCTTCCCACGCCAGTTGGAAGGGGTTCCTGGAATCATGCTTCAGGTCGAGAATGTCGACATCCTTCAGCAGGGGCTTCACATATCCGTTGAAGCGGCCATTCGAAGCCGCGGCCTCGGTATACACGCTGATCGTGCCGGCCTCCGCATCGAGTGCGGCGTAAGCGCGCAGGAAGTCGTTGAGGGTCGTGAGCTTGAGGTCCGTCAGTTCGGCGTCGAGGTCGAAGGTGGGATGGTCGGCGAGGGGTGCGACGCCCATGTCCACCCGCAGCTTCGCGTGCTCCATCGCCCGTCCCGTGGCGTGGAAGTGCGCCGGCAGGGGGTTCTTCGTCTCCTGCGCGTTGGTTAGGCCCGTCGCGACCGCATGGAGTTGGTCGAGCCGCAGGTCCACCTTGGGATCGCTGTGGAAGTCGAGATAGTGGATGGACCCGTTGAAGATCTCGAAGCGATTGATCGTGATGGGCAAGAGTTCCTCAACCGGCTTTCTCCAATCCGTGGCGCTCGTTTGCGACTGCGCGGCCGTGGGGCCGGAGACGAAGTTGAGGCGCGGGCGGTTGAGGGCGATTTCGCCCACGATCTTGCCGTGGAAGAGCGCGCGCCATTCGATGGAAAGGTCGACTGCCTCGGCATCGAAGAATGGGACGGGGATATTGCCGTCGATCTTTTTCAGCGTCACGCCCTGGATCTGGTAGGCTCCTCTCAGGAGCGAGATGTCGACATCCTCGATGTGCCCCCGGTAGCCGGGGATCTCGTCGAGTTTTTTGTTGGCGAAGCGCAGCAGCAGGGGAGGAAGCAGGAGGTGCAATGCCAAGGCCAGCGCAAGCAGGACGATGATGACGATAACCCAGGCGCGTGCGGCTCCCCGAAATAAACCCTTCATGACATCTCCCCCTTCAGGGGCAAAGAGTCATGGCCCCCTATTCAACCTACGGGGATGCTTCGGGACCGGCACGTTGCCAGCGTATCAAAAGATTACCGAGAAACGACTTCTCCCGTCAGAAAGGGCGTCGGAATCGTCGCGGGCGGCCATTTCCTCCACTCGCACATCCTCGACGCGCGCGTTCTCGGGCCCGCGGCGGCACCAGCGGATGAAGGCGCCCACGGTCTCGGGCGAGCCTTCCGCCTCGGCGCAAACCGATCCGTCGTCCTGGTTGCGCACGAAGCCCGCGAGCCCGAGCCGCGTCGCTTCGCGCGCGGCGTCCCGGCGATAGAACACGCCTTGGACACGACCCGTAATGGTCAGCGAAACGCGGCGCGTCACTTCGCGGCGAACTCCACGTCTTCCATCTGCGGCTCGTTCATGAGCCCGCCGAGGATTTCCTTCACGCCGCGCCCTTCGAAGAGCACCGCGTGGAGGCCTTCGAGGATGCGCATGCGGATGCCGAGTTGCGGCAGTTGGTCGTGCACGATCTTCACCGTGTGCACGCCCTCGGCGGTCTCGCCGAGTTCCTTGACGGCTTCCTCGAGCGTGCGGCCTTGCCCGATCAATCGGCCCACGCGAAAGTTTCGGCTTAGCGGTGATGTGCAGGTGGTAATCAGGTCGCCGATGCCCGCAAGCCCGAGGAAGGTGAGCGGGTCCGCGCCCGCCTTTCCGGCGAAGCGGCCCATTTCGGCGACGGCGCGCGTGAGCAGCATGCCCTTGGCATTGTCGCCCAGTTCGAGCGCGTCGGCGATGCCGGTGGCGATGGCGTACGCGTTCTTGAGCAGGCCGCCGAGTTCCACGCCTTGCACGTCGGGATTGCCGTACACGCGGAAGTAGCCGCACGAGAAGGCTTCCTGCGTCGCCGCGATGAGCTCCGGATGCGGGCTCGCGATCACCGTGCCGCTGATGCGATGCGCGGCGATTTCCTTGGCGAGGTTGGGGCCGCTCAGCGCGCCGATGCGGCGGCAGGGCGTCTCCTCGGCGAGGATCTCGCTCATGCGCTTGTAGCTGCCGGGCTCAAGGCCCTTGGTGGTGCTGACGATCATCTGCTCCGCCTTTAGCGAGGAGGCGAAGAGCTTGATCGTCTCGCGGAACCACGGGCTGGGGATGGCGACGAGCACAAGGCCGGCGTCGCGCACGGCCTCGGCCGGGTCGGCGGTGGCCGTGATGTTCTCCGAAAGCTTGAGGCCGGGCAGGTAGCGCGAGTTCACGCGCGTGGCATTGAATTCCGAGGCCAGCCCGGCTTCACGCATCCAAAGCGAGACGGCGTAGCCCTTTTGCGCGGGAATGTCGGCCAAGGCGGTGCCGAAGGCGCCGCCGCCGAGGATCCCGATGCGGCCCGGCATCACGCGTGTCCGGTCTTTCCAAGCTTGCGGGCCGTCTCGACCAGCGTCTTCAGGCCGAAACCCGTCGCGCCGGAGCGCACGTACTTCCACGGCGAAGTGACGAAGGCCGTGCCCGCGATGTCCCAGTGCGCCCACTTCGCGCCCTCGGGCGCGAACTCCTGCAGGAACAGTCCCGCCGTGATCGCGCCGGCCTCGCCCTTGCTGGTCACGTTCTTCATGTCGGCGGTCGGGTCGTCCATCCAGTCGCGGTACTCGGCCTCGAGCGGCAGCTCCCAAAACTTTTCGCCGTTCTCCGTGCCCGTCCGCTTCAAGGCCGTTGCGAAGCCGGAGTCGTTGGCCATCAGCGCCGTCATCGCGGGGCCCAGGGCCCGCACCGCCGCGCCCGTAAGCGTGGCGAGGTCGATGACATGGGTCGCGCCCAGCGTGCCCGCCTCGAACAGTCCGTCGGAAAGCGCGAGGCGCCCCTCCGCGTCGGTGTTGTCGACCATCACGGTCTTGCCGTTCTTCGCCGTGAAGATGTCGCCGGGCAGCACCGCGGCGTTGCCGGGGCGGTTCTCGGCCAAGCACAGCACCGCGCTGGCGTTCACCGGCAGCTTCAGCTCGGCGATGGCGCAGATCGCCGCCAGCGTCGTGGCCGCGCCCGCCATGTCGCACTTCATCTCCCACATCGCCGCCGACGGCTTGAGGCTGATGCCGCCCGTGTCGAAGGTGATGCCCTTGCCCACGATGACGAGCTTGGGCGCGTTCTTCTTCGCGCGCTTGCCGGATCGCGGCGCGCCCTTGTACTCGAGCGTCACCATGCGCGGCGGCCTGTCCGACCCCTTG
>DATAHJ010000093.1:0-9977 GCA_036263275.1 Fibrobacteria bacterium
GGAGCTTGAAGCAACCCTCGGCCGCGATGGAAAACGGGTTTTCAACCTCGATCCCGGCTACATGGACGCGGACAAGGTTGTCCTGGCCTCGCGCAAGCGCGGGCCGTTCAAGATTTACCTTGCCGAGGGTGTTTGGGCCGACACGGTTTTGGGATATTTCCAGGGCGCATTCCAACCCACTCCATGGACCTTTCCCGACTTTCGGGACGGGCGTTATGATCGCAGCCTCGCGGTGATCCGCGAAAAAATGAAGGCGGAGATGCACCGATGAGGCCGATGAGCATTCGAAATTCCGTCTTCGTGACGCTTTCCGTTCTCTTTTCGCTGTGGCTGGCGGGATGCGGCAACCTCGTGGACATGGGCGGGAACAGGTCCGTCGATCCCCGGCGGGCTTACGTCAATGATCCCGCGCGCAACGACTCGCTCGCGACCGCCTTGCCCGGAAGGGGCCTGCAATTCGTGATGCAGCCCGGCAAGCAATACGCGCTGCGGATGAAGACGCAGGCCAACGGCCAGCTGCTTGACTTCTACGCGCCGTCGGGCTCCGTGTTCAAGTATCAGGGATCGCTCGAAGGCGTGCGCCAAGGCGACGTGGTGTCGTTTCCCCTCACGCCGACCCAGGCCTCCGCTGATGTCTACATAGGCTTCCTGCGCTCCGCGAGCGGAGGCCGCGCCTCGGCTCCCGACAGCGCCGTTCGCCTTGTGCCCGTCGACACGACGGGCTCGACCTCGGTGGCCGTTCGCCTCCTCATGGTGCGGCAATTGACGGGATTGCCCAACGCGACCGCCAAGTCCACCTATGCGCGCATTTTCAACGCCAAGCTGAAGAGCGTCTACGCGGCCTTCGGAATCAACCTCGACACCTCCACGGTCGTCGTGGAACCCGACGGCGCCCCCTTCTCGGTCACCTTCGCCGGCGGGGCCGTTTCGATTCCCGGCGAGCGCCGCGCGGACGCCATCAACATTTACCTGGTGGACAGCATCGGGGACGGCGGCGAGGAGGGGACCATCCTCGGGTTCGCGCCGCGCGAGGCCTTCGACCTTTCAAACGACATCGAGAGCCGCGTCATCCTGAACGTGCAGGGGGGGACCGCGACGGAGATGGCCGTCACGACGGCCCATGAAATGGGGCACTTCCTCGGGCTTCGGCACACCTCGGCCACCACGGTCGACCGGGGCTTCGACGACGACGAGAGCAACCGCGACGACGGCTTCGCGTCGACTCCATTCTGCTCCTCGCTTGAAAAGCGGGCGGCGGGGGGATCCTCCGAGATCATTCGCGTTCGTTCGGGCCGGGCTTTTTGCCTCCGCGTGGCCGGCACGGCCTACACCTGTGCCTGCAGCGACGCCTCGAACCTCATGTACCCGTATGCGTGCGACGCCTACCCGCAGGACGTCCTGGGGCTGGACCAACAGTCGTTCATCCGGAACAACCTGAAGCTGTATCAGTAGGGAAATTCTTCGGCGACGAAGTTATTGGCGTTGTTGCCATGCTTCGGTTTCGAAGCTTTGTCGTTGGTTGTTGGTGGCGAAGACTTGTTTCACTACCAACCACCAACGGCGAAGGTCTGCCCAAAACCTTTGGGTCAGCCACCAACTTTTATTGGCGTCCCCCTACTCCACCAGCGGCTGCAGGCTGTCGACGAGGTCATAGAAGGCGCGGATGCGCGCGGGGTCCGAGCGCTCGCGACGGCCGCGGTAGCGCAGGAAGGCGCAGTAGCTCCCCCACCACGCATGGCAGACCACGTGCTCGCGCTCGTCGGTGCCGACCCCGCGCGTGACGTAGGCGGAGATGCCGTGAGGGTTCTCGGCGAGCGCGGTCTTCACCGCCTGGATGCCCTCATCGCGCAGGTAGGCCTCGTGGATCCTCGCGATCGCATCCTCGTCGGTCGCGGACGTGCCGTCGGTGCGGCGCGCGGCCACGATCTCGATGGCGCAGTCGCCTTCCGGGGCCGTGAGCAAGGTGCGCTCGCCGCCCTCGTCGAGGCGCCATGCGCCGCCGACCTCGAAGCAGTACCACGCGCAGGGGGAGACGTGCAAGGTGGGCGTCATGCGTCCTCCTGCGCGTCGAGCCAGTCCTGCAGGATGAAGCACGCGGCCACCCGATCCACTTCCGCCTTTTGCCGCGCGAAGCCGCGCGCGTCGCGCGGCCGGTCGGCGCGCCTTCTCCGCGCGCGCAGGCTGTCCTCGGCCAACGAACTGGTGAAGGCTTCGTCTTCGAGGTGCACGGGCAGGCCGAAGCGCGCCTTCAGTTCCGTGACGAAGGCGTCCACGGCCTCGGTCTTGTCGCCGGGCTTCACCACGCCGTCCGTGCGGAGCGGGTAGCCCACCACGATCGCGGCCACCCGCCGCTCCGTGATGAAGGTTCCCAGCGGCTTGAAGGGGTCGGGATGCTTGCGGAGGTCGAGCGTGGCCAGGCCCGAGGCCACGCGGCGGTCGCCGTCCGAAATCGCCACGCCGATGCGGCGTTCGCCGAAGTCGAGACCTAATACGGGGCCGGGCATGGGGGGGAAAATACTTCTTTGGCGGCAGTTCTTCGTCGTTGGTAGTTGTCGGAGGGAATCAGGGCGGCCCGGTGGCCGCCAATTCACGAAGCGGCCTCACGGCCGCTGTGAAACGAACACCGAAAAACCAAGAGCAAACAACGGCGAAACTCGTCTCCGGCAGAACCACGAACAAAAAAGCGGCCCCCGAAGGAGCCGCCTCTTGTCGCTTGCTTTGTCGCGTTCGCGTTCCTTCGAGCCTTACGACCGACGGCGCGCGTTTTCGTCCAGGATGATCTTGCGCAGGCGCATGTTCTTGGGCGTGCACTCCACGGCCTCGTCGTCATTGACGAACTCGAGGCACTCCTCGAGCGACATCTGGCGGTACGGGGTGAGCGTGGTCGCCTCGTCGGACGAGGTGGTGCGCATGTTCGTGAGCTGCTTGCCCTTGATCACGTTGATGACGAGGTCATCATCGCGATTGTTCTCGCCGACGATCATGCCCGGGTACACGTCGGTGCCCGCGCCGATGAACATCACGCCGCGATCCTCGAGCTTCCACAGCGCGTAGGCCGCCGAGGCGCCGCGCTCCTTGGAGATGAGGGCGCCGGTGGGGCGCTGCTCGATGTTGCCCTTGAGCGGCTCGTAGCCCTTGAACAGCTGCTGGAACACCGCATAGCCCTTGCTCAGCGAGAGCAGGCGGGTGCGCAGGCCGATGATGCCGCGCGCGGGGATGTCGAACACCACCCGGGTCATCACGCCCTCGAGGGTCATGTCGAGCATCTCGCCGCGGCGCTTGTTGATCTCGTCGATGACCATGCCCGCGTATTCCTGCGGCGCGTGGATGGTGATGGTCTCGATCGGCTCCATCTCGACGCCGTCGATCTCCTGGGTGAGCACGCGCGGGCGGCCCACGGTGAACTCGTAGCCCTCGCGGCGCATCTTCTCGATGATCACCGAGAGGTGCAGCACGCCGCGGCCCGCGACGCGGTAGCCGCCGTCCTCGAGCTTCTCGACGTGCAGGGCCACGTCGGAGACGGCTTCGCTCTCAAGGCGCTCGGCGATATGGTTGGCGGTGAGGAACCGGCCGCCGTCGAGGCCGCAGAAGGGGGAATCGTTCACCCAGAAGCGCATGGCGATGGTCGGCGGATCCACGGAGATGCGCGGCAGCGCGACGGGGTTCTCGTCGGCGGTGATGGTGTCGCCCAAGGTGAAGTCGGGGATGCCGCACAGGCAGACGATCTGGCCGGGGATGGCTTCGGGCACTTCCTTGAGCTTCACGCCCTCGGGATAGAGGATCTTCGTGACGCGCACTTTCTTCGCCGTCCCTGCGGCATTGATGTGCGTGACCGTCTGGTTCATCTTGAGCACGCCCTGGCGCAGGCGGCCCACGGCCATGCGGCCGAGGAAGTCCTGGAAGTCGAGGCTGGTGATCTGAAGCAGGGCGGGGGCATCGGGCGCGCCCACCTTGGGGGCGGGGATGGTGTCGACGATGAGGTCGAAGATGGGCACGAAGTTCGAATCCTCGTCCTCGAGCTTGCGGCGGCTGGTGCCGTTGCGGCCAGCGGCGAAGACGTACTTGAAGTCGAGCTGCTCGTCGGAAGCGCCGAGGTCGACGAAGAGGTCGAACACCTTGTCGAGCGCCTTCATGGGCTCGCAGCCCGGGCGGTCGATCTTGTTGATGACCACGGCCACGGTGAGGCCGAGCTCGAGCGCCTTCTTGGTCACGAAGCGCGTCTGGGCCATGGGGCCCTCGAATGCGTCGACGATCAGGAGGGCCCCGTCCACGGTGCCCAGCACGCGCTCCACTTGGCCGCCGAAGTCGGCGTGCCCCGGGGTGTCCACGATGTTGATGAGGTGGTCCTTGTAGACCACGGAGGCGTTCTTCGAGAAGATGGTGATGCCGCGCTCACGCTCCTGGTCGTTGGAGTCCATGACGCGTTCGCTGACGACCTGGTTCTCGCGGAAGGCGCCGCTCTGCTTGAGGAGGCCGTCCACGAGGGTGGTCTTGCCGTGGTCAACGTGCGCGATGATGGCGACGTTGCGGATTCTGGAGCTGTCCATGCGGGATTCCGGGAGCAGGTTATGGCGAAAATCGCGAAAATTCGCGAGGGGAAGAGAGTGAATAGGAACAGTTTCGAGGCCGTTTGTCAATGTGTGGAACGCCATTATTCCGCAAAAACCGATTGATTTTCACGACTTCGGCCCTAGATTACAAGAACCCCGGGCCGCGACGGTTCGGAAACGTTTTGGTGCGCCTCAACGCCTTTTTACGGGCAGGGTCGGCGCGCGGTTTCGCGCAGGGTTTATAAGGGAGCGAAAATGAAAAAGACAAGCCTGATGATCTTCGCGTCGGTCGCTGGAATGCTGGCGGCGGGCGCCTGGGCGCAGCCCATCCTCAACGAGGCGAGCACGGGCCCCGAGCTCCTCTGCTCGGTGGATACCTCCGCTGTGACCCAGGTCGACACGGTGGTCAGCACCCCCGACTCCAACGGCTTCTACTCGATCTTCAACGGCAAGAACTTCAAGGGCTGGTGGCAGAACTGCCTCAGCACCCATTCGTCCAGCAAGACGAAGGGCGCGATCTGGCGGGTGGACACGGTCCGTCAGGCCATCTACTCCATGCAGCGCAACGAGAGCGGCATCACCCAGAGCGGCGGCTTGCTGTCGACCCACAAGAAGTACGCGCACTACGAGATCATCTTCGACTGGTGGCCCGAGTACGGCGACGACGGCGGCATCTTCAACCGCATGGCGATCACCTCCTCCACCAACGTCGCCTCCAACCAGATGGTTCTCGACTACATGGCCTCCTCGGGGGTGCTGGGCTACTACAGCGAGGCCAACTTCCCCGGCGGTCGCAACGGCCGTCCTTGGTCCTATACCGGCAATGCCGCCACGACCCCCGGCGTGTTGTCCTCGGGTGACACGGTGATCGCCATTCCCGGAGCCGGCGGCTCGGGCGGCGACCTCACCAACTGGACCACCATGACCGCCAAGCTTAATCCCACGCAGTACGGCTGCGCTGCGGGCGGTTGCGTGGTGGCCGACCTGCGTCGCCTCTGGCCGCGCTACGGCTGGCTTCAGGTCCGGGAACGCTATTACGGCGGCCTGAGCACGAACCAGGGCGTCAGCGCCTTCACGCAATCTCCGGCCAACGCCCTGGACAAGACGCACGGCCAGTCGTTCTTCCGCGCGTATTATCCCAAGGACACCAGCGCGACGTACGCACCGCTCACGGCGATCAGCGATACCGCGCAGTGGATTCCGGTCGTGCGGGATTCCTTCGCGTTGTCCGCGTCGCAGGTCGCCACATATTCCAAGCCGAGCTTCATCGGCTTCCAAATCCACAACAGCACCCGCTTCCGCAACGTGTCCCAGGGCGGCAAGGGCATGTGGTACCGCAACATCCGCATCCGCGAGCTCGATTCGACCGGCATGCCCACATACATCGCCACGGCCGTGTTCCCCTCGGGGAGCAAGGCGCGCTACGACCTGCGGGTGCGCTCGGGAGCCCTTGTGGGCGACATGACGCTGGACCACATCGTCACCGTGCTGGACGCCAAGGGCGCCGTTCTCGACCGCGTCAGCGGCATCGCCGGGCGCGGCCTTCGCTACCAGCTTCCGACGCAAGCCGGGCTTTACCTCGTGCAGGTTCGCAGCCTGCGCGGCGTCCAGACGTTCCGGTACGTCAATCGGGGAGCGGTTCGATAAGAGGATCCCGCCCGCTCCGGCGTCGTTTCGGAGCGGTGCGTCGCGAACCGACTTTTCGACATCCTGACCTGATGCCCATCTCGACTTTTTCCCTCCTCACGGGAACATGCGCCTTGGCCGTCGCCGCCTCGGCCGCGACGGTTCCCGTGCGCCTGCATGGGGAGGCCTGGACCGATTACGGCCGCATGGTCCACGCAACCGACCTTGGCCCGGAGCCCGGGGCGAATCCTGTCTACGTGGATGGAACCGCGTTGCAGGGGATGGGGACGCAATTCGTTCTCGACGCCGAATTGGGTCCCGACTGGCAGGCCGGCATCGGGCTTGGCGTTCTTCAGGTCGCGCATAGCACGGGCACCGTGGGCGGCGAAACCAGCACGCCGAACTTCCTGAACGCCACGATGTTTCGTCCTTATCTTGCGCAAGCCTACGTCACGTATTTCCGCGGCGATCGCGCCGCGCCGTGGCTCAGCCTTACGGCCGGAAATTTCGCGTACAACTACAACGCGGACGTGAACAACCTCGGCCTTTACCTGTTGCGCGGGCCGGTATATCCGGGCCTCCTCTCTTCAGGCTTTCAGGAATTCGACACCGACAGCACGAAGGCGACGCATGCTGGCTTTCGTCTTCACAACACGATCGGCGCCTTCAGTCACGATATACTGCTCTTGCAGGAACGCGTCGTGCCGCCCACCTTCGACTGGAGCCTGGCCTACGTGGCGAAGTATCGCCTCTTCGACGGGCTTGAGGTCGGCGGAGGCGTCAATTTCTATCGGCTGATTCCTTATCGCGCCACCCTTGAGAATCCGGGCCGCATCTCGACGGGGGAGGGAGCCTTCGCGCAGGATGGCACGCCGAACTTCGCGGTGGGCGCGGGCGGAGACACGACCTATCCCTACACCCACCAAGGCACCAAGGTGATGGCGATGTTCAGCCTCGACCTCAAGCGGTGGGCCAAGCTCCCGCGCGCGAGCGGGCGTGACCTCCGGTTTTATGGGGAGGCGGCGATTCTCGGCGTCAAGAACCATGGAACCTATTACGACGATATCACCGAGCGCATTCCGGTCATGCTCGGGTTCAACCTGCCCACGTTCGGCATCCTGGACATGCTCTCGGTCGAAGGCGAGTGGTATGGGTCCCCGTACCGAAACGACTATTACAACATCGGAAATCCCGGCGCGATCGTGGCCCCGTGGATGTTCCAGAACGGCCTGACGCCCCTCTCGTCTCCCGTGCCGGTGCAGCCTGGAAACTACGCCGACTCCACGGCGGATAATTGGAAGTGGTCCGTGACGCTGCAAAAAACCGTCGCCCGGCATGTCCGCTTCACCGCGCAGGTGGCCAACGACCATTACCGCCAGGCGCCCCTCGTGAACTCGGCGGCGGGCATCGGCACCACGGGCGGCACCGCCGTTCTTCTCACCTCTCCCAGCGACTGGTATTTCATGGGTCGCCTCGGGTTCTTCTTCTGACGCGGGAATGACGATGCGATTCCTGTATCCCCGCATGAAGACGGCCCGGACCTTGGCCGCGGCATTGCTTCCGGTTTTGTTCGCCGCGACCGGCGCCTTCGCCCAAGCCCTGCCCGAAGATCCGATGAAGCTTGACTTGCACGGCGCAGGCTGGGTTCAGTTCGGGCGCGTCGAGCGCAGCCAGGTCGGCGTCGATCTCTCCAACAACTACAACAAGAACTGGATGCAAAGCGGCGGCGCGCAACTCGGCGTGACGGCGAAGTTCGACGAGAGTTGGGAGGGCGGGCTCGCCCTCGGCGTGGTCGAGGTCCATCTGCCCCGAGGCGCGCGTTCCGACGCGGGCCTGTGGTTCCCGTTCTGGGTCCCTTACGTGGGCGAGGCGCGCGTGACCTACACGCGCACCGGCGAAAGCACGAAGCTCCGCATCACGGCCGGAAACTTCGGCTACGGCTACAACCCCGACGCCAAGAATCTCGGCATGTACCTGACGCGGGGCTATCTCTACCCCGGGACCCTCGAGTCGGGCTTCGGGGGAATATTCGGGGTTCTCGCCTCCGTTGAAGAGGGCGGATTCCGCAACGACCTCATCCTGAAATCCGAGGACCAGAAGCCCTTGTATGACGGTTCGATCATCGATGCCGCAAGCTACCGGGTCACTGAAGGCTTTGAACTGGGCGCGGGCGTCAATTTCTACCGGGTCTTCAGGCACAACTCGAACCTGACTTCTCCGGGGCAAGGATGCGGCGGGCTTAGCTATGGTACCTGCAGCTATGTCGACTACTCCGACACCGCCGGCGGCAATCCTCCCGATACCGTCACGGGTTCGCTGTCGGGCACCAAGCTCATGGCGCGCTTCTCGCTCGACCCCAAGCTCCTGCTGGGTTTTTCGTCCGTCGGCGGCCTGGCCTTCGGCAAGGCGGACCTGAAGCTGTATGGGGAAACCGCGTTGCTCGGGACCCAGGACTACCCGATTTTCTACGACGACATGGCAAGGCGGATGCCGGTGATGATGGGGTTCAACTTCCCGGCATTCGGCCTCCTCGATTACCTCTCAGTGGAAACGGAATACTACGCCTCGCGCAACTCCAGCGACACGCGCGGGGCGGCCTTCGGAGGCGGGTGGGTGCCCTGGCAGAGCGACACCGACCTGGAAGACTACAACGATCGCGATAATTGGAAGTGGTCGGTGAACGCCGCCCGGACCCTTTTCGGAAGCATGCAGCTCTCCGGCCAGGTGGCGAACGATCACCTGCGCCTGGGCGGCACGCACGACATCCCGTGGATCGGGCGCGAGGCGCTGCGGACCCCGAAGGACTGGTACTGGACATGCAAACTCGCCTACTTCTTCTAGGCTGCCGGGGAAAAGCGAACATGAGCCCTTCCAGCCTTTTTTCCGGAATCCTCGGCGGCGTGATTGCCTGCGCGCTCGCGGCTCCGGCCGCGGCGCAGGATTCCTCGGGCGTGCTCTTCGGCGGTTCCGGTTGGGCGGAGTACAACCGGATCGGCAACAGTTCCGAGGGCGGCGGCGACTATACCGGAAAGGGCGTCTTTTCCACCGGCGCGCAGGTCGGGGCGACACGCAAGGTGTCCGACAGGCTGGTCATCAAGGCCGGAGTGGGCCTGGCGAGCGACAATTCGCTCGTCCTGGCGAACAGCGGCTACGGCACCAACTCCTACGCCGTGCCCACGCTCAATCCGTTCGTATATGAAGCCGACTTCCACTACACCTTCCTTGATGCGGACAGGCTGGGCCTTTCGCTGCGCGGGGGCATCTTCCCTTACAGCTATAATCCCGACGTCAAGAACCTCGGCCTTTACCTGATGCGCGGCCCGGTGCATCCGGGCGTGGTCATCTCCGGCCATGAGCGGCAAGGCGTGATGCCCGTGGCGAACCTCGGCGCCCGTCCCGCCGCCAACGTCATGGGCCTGCAGCTGAACCATCGCCTCGGCGCCTACGAGGGCGACGCCATCGTGTCGAGCGAACTCCAGTACTATCCGTTCTTCGACCTCTCGCTCGTGTATGTGGCGTCCTATCGCATTCACCCGGGTTTCCGGGTCGGGGCGGGCGTCAACTTCTACCACTTGGTTCCCGTCGACTCCAAGCTGTCGGACGAACCGGCCTACCGGCACATAGAAGGCGGCGACACGACCGACATCTATTACCGCGGCACCAAGCTGATGGCCAACGCCGTCGTCGACCCGAAGGAATTCTTCGGTCGGGGATCCTTTGGCGGCGAGGACCTCAAGGTGTATGCCGAGGTGGCGCTGATCGGGCTCGAGAATTCCGACGGCTACGAGAGCATCTATGGCG
>DATAHJ010000094.1:0-5423 GCA_036263275.1 Fibrobacteria bacterium
GGTGCCGATGGCCCACACCGGCTCATAGGCGATCACCGTGTTCAGCGCTTCCGCGGCGGAGATGTTCGCGTACGCGCCGCGCACCTGGGTCTCCACCACCTTCTCGGTGATGCCGGCCTCGCGCTCCTCGAGCGTTTCGCCCACGCACACGATGGGCTTGAGCCCGTCGGCGAGCGCCTTGCGCGTCTTCTTGTTCACGGTTTCGTCGGTCTCGTTGAAGTACGCGCGCTGCTCGGAGTGCCCGAGGATGACGTACTCCACCCCCATCGATGCCAGCATGTCGCCCGAGATCTTGCCGGTGAAGGCGCCCTGGCCTTCCCAATGCATGTCCTGCGCGCCGACCGAAACGGAAGAGCCCTTGAGCGATGAAGCCACGCGATCCAGCGCGACGAACGTGGGGCACACGACCACTTCATGCGCCGTGGGCTTGGCCTTCAGCGCGGCCGCGATTTCCGCGGCAAGCGCGGCCGACTCGGCCACGGTCTTGTGCATCTTCCAGTTTCCGGCGAGAATCTTGCGGCGAGCCATGGGGGTTTCCTTCGAAATCTTTTTGCTGATCGGTTTTCTTCGTCGGCGCTTACTTGTCGGTCAGGGCAGTAACGCCCGGGAGGGCCTTGCCCTCGAGGAACTCGAGCGAGGCGCCGCCGCCCGTCGAGACGTGCGAGACCTTCTTCTCGAGGCCGGCCTGCTCGATCGCGGCGGCGGAGTCTCCCCCGCCGATGATGGTGATCGCGCCCTTGGCGGTCGCGTCCACGAGGGCCTGCGCCACCGCGAAGGTTCCCTTCGAGGCCGCCGCGATCTCGAAGACGCCCATCGGGCCGTTCCACACGACGGTGCCCGCTCCGGTGATGATGTCCGCGAACTTCTTGCGCGTCCCGGGACCGATGTCCACCGACTCCTTGTCGGCCGGGATGCCGTTCTGCGGCACCGCGTCGAGCGAGCCGAGCGTGCGCGCGCCGAAGTCGAGGTTGTCGGTGACCATGAAGTCGACGGGCAATTCGATCTTGCCCGCGCCGCGCGCGAGCAAGTCCTTCGCCATCCCGATGCGGTCGTTCTCGACGAGGGATTTGCCCACCTCGAGGCCCTGGGCCTTCAGGAAGGTGTAGGCCATGCCGCCGCCGATGATGAGCTTGTCCACCTTGGGCAAGAGGGCCTCGATCACGTCGATCTTGCCGGAGATCTTGGCGCCGCCGATGATGGAGACGAAGGGACGCTTCGGGTTGGCCAGCGCGTCGCCGAGGAAGTCGAGCTCCTTCTTGAGGAGGTAACCGGAGGCGCGCTTCAGGTTCACGCCCACCACCGAGCTGTGCGCGCGGTGCGCGGTGCCGAAGGCGTCGTTCACGAACACATCGCCAAGCTTGCTAAGCGAGGCGCGGAACGCGGCGACCTCTTCCTCGGTGGCCTTGGTGACCGTGCCGTCCTTGGCCTTTACCTTGCCCTCTTCCGCGAGGTGGTAACGCAGGTTCTCGAGCAGGATCACGTCGCCGGGCTTCGCGGCCGCGGCGGCGGCTTCCGCCTCGGGGCCCACGCAGTCCGCGACGAACTTCACCGGGCGCCCCAGCAGCTCCTGCAGGCGCGCGGCCACGGGCTTGAGGCTGTGCTTCTCCACCACCTTGCCGTCGGGACGGCCGAGGTGGCTCATCAGGATGAGCGACGCGCCCTTGGAGAGCGCGTAGTTGAGCGTGGGCAGCGATTCGCGGAGGCGCTTGTCGCTCTCCACCTTGCCGTCCTTGACGGGCACGTTGAAATCGACGCGAACGAGCACGCGCTTGCCGGCGAGATCGAGGTCTTCGATGAAGAGCTTGGACATGGGGGGAGATCCTTCGGGTTCTATGCTTCGACGTTGTCGGTTGTCAGTACTCGGTTGTCGGAGAGCACGGAAGAGAAACGCAGAGGAAGACACGAAAAAAAGGCCGGTTGCCAGCGTCGGGAGGCAGGCCCCACCGACAACTGACAACCGACAACGAACAACTGCTTGGCCTTACTTGCCCGCCTTCGCCATGTACTTGACAAGGTCGACGACGCGGTTCGAGTAGCCCCACTCGTTGTCGTACCAGGACACGATCTTGAAGAAGCGCTTCTCACCCGGCAGGTTGTTCTGCAGCGTGGCGAGCGAGTCATAGATCGACGAACGGTTGTCGTGGATGAAATCGGTCGAAACCAACTCTTCATCCGTGACGCCCAGGTACCCCTTGAGGTAGGACTCCGACGCCTTTTTAAGAAGGGCGTCAATGGCCTGGATCGAGGTGTCGTTCACCGAGCGGAACGTGAGGTCGACAACCGACACGTCGGCGGTCGGCACGCGGAAGGACATGCCCGTGAGCTTGCCCTTGGTGGCCGGGAGAACCTCGCCAACGGCCTTGGCGGCACCGGTGGTCGACGGGATAATGTTGAGCGCCGCCGCGCGGCCGCCGCGCCAGTCCTTCTTGGACGGGCCGTCGACGGTCTTCTGCGTGGCAGTGTAGGAATGGATGGTGGTCATCAGGCCGGTCTCGATGCCGACACCTTCCTTCAACAGCACGTGAACCAGCGGCGCGAGGCAGTTGGTGGTGCACGAGGCGTTCGACACGATGTTGTGCTTCGAGGCGTCATACTCGCCCTCGTTCACGCCCATGACGATGGTCTTCACGTCGCCCTTGGCAGGCGCCGAGATGATGACCTTCTTGGCACCCGCGGCGATGTGGCCGGCGGCCTTCTCGGATTCGGTGAACAGGCCGGTCGACTCGATCACGTAGTCGACACCCAGGGCGCCCCAGGGCAGGCCGGAAGGGTCGCGCGTCGCGGCGACGCACTTGATCTTGTGGCCGCTGACGATCAGGATGTCGGTTTCGGCGTTGGCGGCGTCGCTCTTGGCCGTTTCGACCTTGTGCTTGAACTTGCCATGCACGGAATCATAGCGCATCTGGTAAGCGAAGTAGTCCGCGTCGGTGGAGACGTCCACCACGGCGACCACGTCGATTTCCTTGCCGAGCAAGCCCTGGTCGCAAATCGCCTGAAACACCATGCGCCCGATGCGCCCAAAGCCGTTGATACCGATCTTGATGGCCACGGAAACCTCCCTCGTATAAAACCTTGAATGGACCTTAAAACAACCTGAATGAAAAACCGGCTCGAAATCCGGTTGCGGGTGCCGCAAATATAGCAGACGCCCGCTGCATGCGGAAGGCCCGGAATCCCCATGCTAAGATGGCACGAAAATACGGCGTGAACATTCTAAATTTGGCGCCATGGATCCCGTTTCTTCCAAATACAATGCGACCGTAGAGGCCATCGAGGCCGTCACCGCCGATCTCTTCGTCCTGAAGGTGCGCCCCGACAAGCCCGTGGCGCCCTTCGTATCCGGGCAGTACGTGCTGCTCGGCCTCTCGAGCAACATCCCGCGCCGCGAAGGCAGCGAGCCCGAGTTCAAGGAGCAGAAGCCGGACCGCCTCGTCCTCCGCGCCTACAGCATCGCCAGCGCGGGCCATCAGACGGATGTGATCGAGTTCTACATCTCGGTCGTCTCCAACGGCTCGCTGACGCCGCGCCTCGTTCAGGTGAAGCCGGGCGACCGGCTGAACATCGGCGAGAAGATCCGCGGGCACTTCACGCTCGACCAGGTCCCGGCCGATCGCGAGTGGGTGGTGCTCGCCGCCACCGGCACCGGCCTCGCCCCCTTCGTCTCGATGATGCGCGGCGAGAAGCTGAATCCCTCCTCGCGGAAGTACGTGATTCTGCAGGGCGCGCCCACGGGCAAGGACCACGGCTACGTCGAGGAGCTGACGGCGCAGGCCGCCGCCCTCCCCAACCTGACTTACATCCCCTCCATCTCGCGTCCGCATTTGGACGCGGAGTGGAAGGGCGACACCGGGCGCATCACCCGCTACTTCGACACCGACGTGCTCAAGGAGCGCCTCGGCCTCGAGTTCGACCCGGCGAAGACCTCCGTCTTCCTGTGCGGCAACCCGGCCATGATCGAGGACGTGAAGAAGGCGCTGGAGCCCAAGGGCTACACGGTGCATTCTCCCACGGCCCACGGTTCCCTCCACATCGAAGAGTATTGGTAATCGGGAGCAAGGCGTCGTGAAGAAACCCCGCCGCCTCATCGTCGGAGACATCCACGGCTGCGCCGACGAGCTGGCGGAGCTGCTCTTCCGCTTCAAGTTCATGCCCGGCTACGACCGCCTCTTCTCGGTGGGCGACGTCGTGGGCAAGGGTCCCAAGACGCGCGAGGCGCTCGAGTTGCTGCGGCAGTTCGGCGCGCAGGCGGTGATCGGCAACCACGAACAGCACCTGCTCGACGCGGCCGCGTTGCCTGCCGCGAAACGCACCGAGCGGCACGCCTTCTACCTCGCCTCGCTGGGCCGCGACCGCGAAATGTGGCTCGCGCAAATCGCGACCTGGCCGCTGTACATCGAGGAGCCCGACCTCATCGTCATCCATGCCGGCCTCGAGCCGGGCGTCGCGCGCCTCGCCGACATGAACCGCAAGGTGGTGACGCGCATCCGCACCTGGGATGGCACCGGCGCGAACCTCGATCGCCAAGGAATCGATCCGCCATGGTTCGAGTGCGTGAATCCGGAAAAGACCGTGGTGTTCGGGCATTGGGCCCAGCGCGGGTTGGTGGACCTGCCCCGCTTCAAGGGCCTTGACTCGGGCTGCGTCTACGGGCGCGAGCTCACGGCGTGGTGCCCCGAGGACAAGAAGTTCCATTCGGTGCCCGCGCGGCGGCCTTACGCGTCAATGGTGGATTGACCGGCGAAGGACCGCGACCTCGCATGACGCGACCTGCGCTCCCGCACGACCCCGAGCCGACGCTTCCTTTCGCGGCCTCGTCGCGCGTCCTGGTCCTCGCGATCGCCGCCGCGGTGGCCATCCTCGGATTCCTTTCCCTCATCGGCCTGGCGGCCGGATATCGTCCGCTGGTTTTCGTCGCCACCGGCGGAGGCCCACTGGCTCCGCTGGCGGCCCTCGGGCTCATCGCCGGCGCCGGCACGCTTTGGCTGCGCAGCAAGAGTGCTCCCGAAGCGTCCGGAGGCTCGGCGCGTGCATCCCTCGCGCACATTCTCACCGCCCTCCTGATCATCGGCGGACTCGCCGTCTTCGTGCTGCGCCTCGTGCACGTTCTTCCCTCGCCGCACGGCCAACTGCCCACGCTCTCGCTCGGCTTCGCCCTCCTGGGCCTCGCCTTCGCGTTGTCCGGCCTGCGGGCGAAAGGGCGTCGCATCTGGCTGCAGGTTCCGATCTTTCCCGTCTTCTGGCTTTCGCTGCTCGTGGTCCTGGCCCGGCTGTACGGGATCCGGAACGTCAGCACGTACTTCGAACTGATCCTCTTCCCCGTCCAGACCGCGCCTCCGCTCTGCGCCCTCGCGACGGGGATCCTCCTGCTCCACCCCCGCGAGGGCGTGGCCGGGATCATAACCAGCCGCTTCAGCGGGGGCGTG
>DATAHJ010000095.1:0-7052 GCA_036263275.1 Fibrobacteria bacterium
AGGATCGCCCCCTTTATCTTCCCGGTTTCCCGAAAGGAATTTAAACCGTCCAGGTGCTCCCGGAGTTGAACAGCTTGCCCAGGTCGGGCTCGGCCTTCGCGCGCGCGGCCTTGACCTGCGCGTGCGCCGCCTCATGGAAGAGCGGCCGCTCCACCGCGCGAAAGATGCCGACCGGCACGGGATGATCGGGATGGGACAGATGCGACAGGGCGAAGGCCAGGGTGCTGTCCGTCGCCTTCGCGTCGTGCACCAACACCTCGGAATCGGACGGGTTGGCCTTCGTCTCGATCTTCATTCCGTTCAGCACGAGGCCCTTCTCCAGCTCCTTGCCGAAGCGCATGGGCTTGCCGTGCTCGAGGTAGACGAGGTTGTCGGCCTTCGTCTGACGGCCGTAGTACGGATCGTGCACCTTGTCGGCGAAGATCACGCAGTTCTGCAGCACTTCCACCAGCGCGGAGCCCTTGTGCGCCGCGGCGGCGGCGAGCACTTCGCCCATGTGCTTCACGTCATTGTCGCTGGTGCGCGCCACGAAGCCCGCTTCGGCGCCCAATGCGAGGCTCAGGGGCGAGAGCGGCTGGTCCACTGAGCCGAAGGGCGTGGAAGGGCTCACCGTGCCCACGGCGGAGGTGGGTGAGTACTGCCCCTTGGTCAGGCCGTAGATGCGGTTGTTGAAGAGGATGATCTTGAGGTCGACGTTGCGGCGAAGCGCGTGGAGGAAGTGGTTGCCGCCGATCGACAGCGCATCGCCGTCGCCGGTGATCACCCACACCTGCAGGTCGGGGTTGGCGAGCTTCACGCCCGTGGCCACGGCCGGGGCGCGGCCATGGATGGTGTGGAAGCCGTAGGTGTTCATGTAGTACGGGAAGCGGCTGGAGCAGCCGATGCCCGAGACGAACACGAACTTCTCGCGCGGGATGCCGAGCGTGGGCAGGACGCCCTGCACGGCGGCGAGGATGGAGTAGTCGCCGCAGCCGGGGCACCAGCGCACCGCGACGGGGGAGGCGAAGTCCTTGCGGGTCAGGGGCGCGGAGGGCGTGTCGACGGTGCTCATGCGATGGCCTTCACGATGCGTTGGAACTTGTCGACGAGCCACGAGACGCGGAACGGCTTGCCGCGCACGAGGTTGATGCCCTCGACGGGGATGCCGAAGGTGCCCGAGAGCACCAGGCGAAGCTGTCCCATGTTGAGCTCGGGCACGACGACCTTCTTGTAGGCGCCGAGGATTTCCCCGAGGTTTACGGGGAAGGGATTGATGTATTGCAGGTGGGCGTGCGCCACCTTGATCCCGTTGCGGTTGCAATCGGAAATGGCGGTGGAGACCGTGCCGTAAGTGCCGCCCCACGAGACCACCAGCAAGTCGGCGGAGGTGTCGCCCTCGACGGCCTGCGCGGGGATGTCCTTCGCGATGCCGGCGATCTTGGCGGCGCGCTCGCGCGTCATGGCGTCGTGGTTGCCGGGATCGTAGGAGATGCGTCCGCTTTGCTGCGCCTTCTCCAGACCGCCGATGCGGTGCTCGAGGCCCGGCGTGCCGGGCAGCGCCCAGGGGCGCGCCAGGGTCTCGGGATCGCGGGAGTAGGGCTGGAAGTCCGCCACGGGCTCCGCGAGCTTCACGGGGATGGGCGGCAGCGACTCGGGAGCCGGGATCAGCCACGGCTCGGAGCCGTTGGCGATGTAGCCGTCGGTCAGCAGCGCCACGGGAGTCATGTACTTCAGCGCGAGGCGGCAGGCCTCGTAGGCCATGTCGAAGCAGTCCGAAGGAGACTTCGCCGCGATCACGGGGACCGGGCTGTCGCCCGAGCGGCCGTAGAGGTTGAGGAGCAGGTCAGACTGCTCCGTCTTGGTGGGAAGGCCCGTGGAAGGGCCGCCGCGCTGCACGTCGATCACGACGACCGGCAGCTCGGCCATGACCGCGAGGTTCATGGCCTCCGACTTGAGGCAGATGCCCGGGCCCGACGTGGCGGTGATGCCCAGCGCTCCCGTCCAGGCGGCGCCGACGACCGAGGCCATCGCCGCGATCTCGTCCTCGGCCTGGAAGGTCAGCACGCCGAAGTGCTTCTGGCGCGAGAGACCGTGCAGGATGTCCGACGCGGGCGTGATCGGGTAGCTGCCGTACATGATGTCGCGGCCCGACTTGCGCGAGGCCGCCAGCAGCCCGAATACCGCCGCCTCGTTGCCCGAGATCTTGCGGTACTTGCCCGCGGGCAGGTCGGCCTTCTTCACGCGGTAGTGGCTGGAGAACAACTCCACCGTCTCGGCGTAGTTGTAGCCCGCGGTCAGCGCGGCGCGGTTGGCCTCGGCGATCTCGGGCTTGTCCTTGTACTTCGTCTTGGGACCGAACTTGGAGTCGATCCAGTTGAGCGTATGCTCCGCGGGGCGGTCGTACAGCCAGAACATCATACCCAGCGTGAAGAAGTTCTTGCACAGCTCGGCGGCGCGGCCCTTGAGCCCGGTGTGCTCCACCGCGCGCACGGTCAGGCCCGTGATGTCCACCTCGATGACGCGATAGCCGTCGAGCGCGCCGTGGCGCAGCGGGCTCTCGGTGTATTCCGCCTTCTCGAGATCCTTCTCGCCGAAGCCCGCGAGGTCGACGACGAGGATGCCGCCCACGTCGAGGTCGGCGATGTTGGCCTTGAGCGCGGCGGCGTTCATGGCCACCAGCACGTCGAGGTCGTCGCCCGGCGTCTTGATCTCGTGCGACGAGAAGTGGATCTGGAACGCGCTCACGCCGGCGACGGTGCCCGCCGGCGCGCGGATCTCGGCCGGAAAGTCGGGCATGGTCGCCAGGTCGTTTCCGAAGATGGCGGACGCGTCGGTGAACTGGGTGCCCGTGAGCTGCATGCCGTCGCCGGAATCGCCGGCGAAACGGATGGTCACGGACTCGACTTCTTCAATCGGTTTTTCGGGGGACGAGCCCCCGCTGACGGCTGCGGGGGAACTGGGGGACACCATTACCGGACTCCGGTGGAAATGTCTGCGATCTTGTTCGTTCGGGTAATGAAAATATAGGAATTATAAGGGGTGTCGACTCTTCCGAAAACCTGAAAATACCGGCTCGGAAGCAGGGTCAAAGGCGCGAGATATCGTCCTTGAGAACCGAAGGCAGCCACGGGCCCGCAGGACCCTCGAGCCCCCGGTTCCACTCCGCCCGCAGGGCGGTCGCCCCCTGCTTGTCGCCCAATGCGGCACGAATGCGGGTGAGGTTGCCGACGGCGCGATAATACCCGAGGGGTATTCTGCCGGGGGCCTTCGCCAGTTCGGCGTATTCTTCCCGCAATTTTTCGTGTTCCCCGCGGGCTTCCACCAAGCTGCCGCGGCGATACAGGAGAACGCCGCGCAGTTCGCGGGCGAGGCGGTTGTCGGGATAATGGGACAGAAAATCGCCCATGACGCCCGCGGCGGAATCGAAGCGCTTGGCATCCATGTGGATCCAGAACAGCGAGAACAGCAACATCTCGCGCATCGCGGGCGCGGCATCGGCGGCTTTCGCGAAGGTCGTCACGGGAAACTCGGGTGCGCCCACGAAGGGCAAGTGCTCCAGCAGGCGGCCTCGGTAGTAGTCGTATAACATCAGCGAGGCGCGTGCTTCCGGAGCCTTGAGGGGGGCGGGAGAGAGCAGGCGCTCGCGCGCGGCGAACGCGAGGGTCGCCGAACGGAAGGTTTGCCCGCACAGCGAGGCGAGGTACGAAAGCTGGAAGCCCGCGAGCCCGCGGTAGAGGCGGACACGCTCGGGATCCTCGCCCCGCAGCGCGGGCGAGGGGTCGCCGCGCGGCGAGAGCTTCTCGAAGCGCCGCTCGGCGCGGCGAAGGGCGGCGGTGTCGCCCAGGTCGAGGAAGCG
The DNA here is from genome assembly GCA_036263275.1 of Fibrobacteria bacterium. Taxonomy (GTDB): domain Bacteria; phylum Fibrobacterota; class Fibrobacteria; order UBA11236; family UBA11236; genus UBA11236. The sequence continues at coordinate 3,836 of DATAHJ010000095.1, forward strand.
GTTGAGCGCGGCGACGCCTCCGTAGTAGACCAGCGCGGCGGAAGGGGTGCTGTCCGCTTCCGAGAGGATTTTCTCCGCGCCGGGGTAATCCATGCGGTAGACGCAGTCCAGCCCCGCGCGCAGGCGGGCCGATTCGTCGTCGCGGGCGATGGCCGGGAGGGCGAGCGATCCGGCGCACAAAAGTCCCGCCGCGAAGATTTTAGATATTGAACCCCTGTGAGGCATCGTGGCCCAAACTACTAAAGCACCCCATTCTCCCTGCATCCTCGGCATCGTCACGGCCGACATGCTCAAGAAGGGGAAGTATCCGGACGCCCTTTGGCGTTGCGGAGGAGTCGAACTGCGGGCCGACGGCGTTGCGCCCGACGCGATCGCGACGTTGGTTTCCGACTTCGACGACGAAAAAATCCGGCATCGCTTCGCGGGGCCCGTCATCCTGACCCTTCGTCTCGTCCGCGACGGCGGCGCATGGCCCAACGAGAGCGCCGCGGACAGAAATGCCGTGTGGGAATCGCTTCAACCCGGGACTTGCGATTGGGTCGACCTCGAGATCGAGGAAATCGATCGCATCGCCCCCGCGACGCTCGACGCGTTGAGGTCTTCCGGCACGAAGATCCTCTTGTCCCATCACGCCTTCGGGCCGGAAGATTCCAAGGTCTGGGGGGACACGCTTTCCTCCATGCGTGCCCTGGGCCCGGATGGAGTCAAGTTCGCCGTCACGCCTTCTGCGGAACAAGTCCCGGAGCTTCTCGAATTCGCGCGCCGCGTCGCAGGAGAATTCCCGGAATCCTGTGTTTTGGGAATGGGTGCGGCCGGAATGAGCACGCGCCTCATCGGTCCTTTGCTGGGATGTCCCTTTACCTACGGGTTCATCGGCGAAGGCGCGGTGGCTCCGGGACAGTTGCCCGCTGAAGCGATGCAGGCGTTCTTCGCGCGCGCGGCGACGGAGTTTCCAGGAGCGGATGCCTCGGACGCGGAACTGCCGGACTGGGCGGGCGCGTTGCTGAAAAAGGTGACCGGTGCGTAAAATCTTCGTCGCCCTTTGCCTGGCGCTGTCGCTCGTTCCCGCCGCGGTGGCCCAGCCCGCATTCGGTCAGAACAAGGTGCAGTACCGGCCGTTCGACTGGAAGTACATCCGCACGGAGCACTTCGACATCTACTACTACAAGGGCGGCGAACACATCGCCGACTTCGCGGCGCGGCACGTCGAGAAGATGTACGCCGACGTGTCGAAGATCACGGGCCACAAGCTCACCGAGCGCGTCCCCATCCTGCTGCACAACACGCACACGGACTTCCAGCAGACCAACGTGATCCCCATCGCCCTGCCCGAGGGCGTGGGAGGCTTCACCGAGCGGTTCAAGAACCGCATCGTGCTGCCTTTCGAGGGCAGCTACCATGAATTCTACCACGTGCTGCAGCACGAGATGACGCACGCGGTGATCTTCAACATGCTGTTCCAGGGGAAAGGTGGCGGGCCGGTGACGCGACAGTTCTCCGGCTTTCCGCTGTGGGTGAACGAAGGCCTTGCCGAGTACGCCTCGATCGGCTGGGACCTGGGCTCCGAGTTCTTCATGATCGACGCCACCACCTTCGGCTACGTGGCCTCGCCCGCCTCCGACTTCGGCGGCTTCCTCGCCTACAAGGGGGGGCAGCTCTTCTTCCACTTCCTCGAGACGGTCTACGGCAAGGGCACCACCACGAAGTTCATCGCCAACCTCGCCGAATCGGGCGACATGGACCAGGCCTTCCGCAAGACCACGCAGACTTCGCTCGAGGAGGCGGGGGAGATCTGGTTGCGCGAGCTGCGCCGCCTTTATTGGCCCGAGCTGGGCCAGCGCCAGTACGGCAAGGCCGTCGCGCGGCGCCTCACGCATCGCGGCCGCGACCATTCGTTCTACAACCTGCAGCCCTCCATCTCGCCGAGCGGCGAGGAGATCGCCTTCTTCAGCGACCGTGAGACGTGGGAGGCCGTGTACATCCTCAACGTGAAGACGGAGAAGGTCACGCGCGCGGTGATCCAGAGCGGCAACGCCGGCGAGCACGAGAGCTTCCGCTCGTTCAAGTCGGGCATCTCCTGGAGCCCCGACGGGAAAAGGCTCGCCGTGGTCAGCAAGGTGGGCGGACGCGACGTCATTCATTTATTGAACGCGAAGAGCGGCAAGGTGGAGCGCGTGCTCGCGCCCGACGTGGCCGCGATCCTTTCGCCCGACTGGTCGCGCGACGGCAAGCGAGTCGCCTTCAGCGGGCAGAAGGACGGCTTCACCGACATCTACGTCTACGACCTCGCGGCGGACTCGGCGATCCGCCTCACGCGCGACGTCGCCTACGACGACCGCCCCGTGTTTTCGCCCTCGGGCAAGTGGATCGTGTTCGAGAGCGACCGGCCCTCGGCCGCGTTCGGGGGTTCGGATCCCGTCGCGGCCTACGACTCGCTGCTGCCGTTCCGCGATCTCTATCGCATGCCCGCGGAGGGCGGGCCGATGGAGCGTGTCGCGGGCGGGCCATGGGACGAGAAGATGCCGTCCTTCGGCGCGAGCGATTCGCAATTCGTGTTCGTGTCGAACCGCTCGGGTCTCGACAACATCTACCTGTGGACCGAAGGCCGTGCCGAAAAGCCGGTCACGAACCTGCTCACCGGCTGCTTCACGCCGTCCTGGTCGCGCGACGGCAAAAGATTGGCCTTCTCGCTCTTCGAGGCGGGCGGCTGGGACGTGTACCTGATGAACGACCCGCTCGCCAAGGCGCGCGACACCGTGCTGCCGAAGACGCGCTTCATCCTGAACGCCGAGGATTCGACGACGGGATTCTTCCGCGCGCCGGCATGGGAGAACCTCACGAGCTACAAGGCCGACAGCCTCGACTCGGTGCGCAAGGCGCAAGCGAGGAAGAAGACGAAGAAGGAGATCAAGGCCGGGAGGGCGGATTCGTTGAAGGCGGTGGCTGTTCGCGACTCCTTGAGGGCTGATTCGCTGTCCGCGGCGACGCGGAAAAACGCGGGGGTCGACTCCCTGCATGCCGCTCCGGCCCAGCACGTCGATTCCGCAGGAAACCGAACGAAAGTCGACACCTCGAAGACGCCACCCCCCGATTCGACGGCTTCGAGGGAAAAACGCAAGGACAAGAAACCGAAGAAGACGCCTTTCCTCACCGACAGCGCGCAGTATATCGGCCCCGACGGGGAGTTCATCCGCAAGCCCTACAAGCCCAAGTGGAG
>DATAHJ010000096.1:0-10135 GCA_036263275.1 Fibrobacteria bacterium
CCTTCGTGGAGCCGCGACGAGGCCCGCGAGGCCCTGGAGAACGCGGGCGCGAAGGTGAGCGACTCGGTGTCGAAGAAGACGACGGCCCTCCTGGCCGGCGAGGCGGCGGGGAGCAAACTGGACAAGGCGGGGAAGCTGGGAATTCCGGTGAAAAGCGAAGGGGACGTGCGGAATTTGCTGGGAATTTAGTCCAAGCCCCTTGACTGGCCATTCGCCCCTTTTTATCCTTTGCCTCCCGTTCGGAAAGCGATTTCCGGACGGGAAATGCGGGTTTAGCTCAGTTGGTAGAGCATCTCCTTGCCAAGGAGAAGGTCGAGGGTCCGAGTCCCTTAACCCGCTCCAATTTTAAAGAAAGGCCCTCCGGTTTACCGGGGGGCCTTTTCTTTTTCCAACCAAGCAAAATTCGAGGGGGGCTTTTTTCATCGAGGGCTCTATCGTCCGTGTTCGTTCCGGGTCGAAGCTTCGTCGCTCCGCGGAGGAAAAGCCCTTTAAAACGAAAAGCCCGACCTCTCGGAGGCCGGGCTTCAAACCCGCTGATTCCCTTAGAAGTGATAGAACACCGACACGGTAACGTCGGAGGGGTCCACGCTGCCGGTGAAGTTCGTCTCGTCGGCCAATTCGGTGCCGTCGAAGTCCACGGACGTCTTGAGGAAAGCGAGGTTGGCAACCGTCAGCTCCACGGAGAAATGCTGGGAGATCCAGTAATACAGTCCGGCATCCGCCCCGAACCCGAAGGTGGTCGACGAAAGGTCCGTGCCGAGATCTCCGTACAGGAAGACCGGGAATGCCCGGGCGAACGCCCCGGCCTTGTCATTCAGCGCCAGGTTTCCCCGAAGAAAGGGGGCGATGCCGAAGATGCGAACCTCGCCCTCCCCACCGAAGATCGCCTCCGCGCCCACGGCGACCTTTTCGCTCAAGGCATAGCTGAGGCTGGGCGCAATCGTGATGCTTTGGGGTCCGCTTTCAGGAATGTCAAAGTCGAACGTGCCTCCCAGGCTTTTCACGCCCGGGCGATACTGCGCGGAAGCCGCGGTCGCGGCAAGAAGCATACCGAGCACAAGATGGGAAAGGTGTTTCATGAAAAGTCCTTTTTTTGAAGGGCCCAAAACTATAGAAAAATGTGACATAAAATCATTTATGATTCATAGTTCGGTCCTTGGGGCCCTTCTCCGTATTCTTAAATTTCGGCCTTATGACCCTTTTCCGCCCCTGCATAGACCTTCATGAAGGTCGCGTCAAGCAAATCGTGGGCGGGAGCCTGCGGGAAGGCGCCGCCCCCGCCACGAACTTCGTGTCGGACAAGGGCGCGACGTATTATGCCGACCTGTATCGGCAAAACGACCTGCGGGGCGGGCACATCATCATGCTGGGCGGTGGAAATGAAGACGCCGCGAAAGGCGCCCTCGCGGCGTGGCCCGGCGGCATGCAGGTGGGCGGAGGAATCTCCCCTGTCAATGCGAAGTCCTGGCTCGACGCCGGCGCGAGCCATGTGATCGTGACGTCATGGCTGTTTCCCGCCGGCGATCTTTCGATGGAACGCCTGCGGGAGCTCTCGGCCCTCGTCGACCCTAATCGCCTCGTGATCGACCTGAGCTGCCGTCGCGTCGGGAAGGGCTGGAACGTGGCCATCGACCGCTGGCAGACGATCACGCCGGTGGTGCTCGATGAAAAACTTTTCGAGGCCCTCGATCCTTTCTGCGCCGAGTACCTGGTCCACGCCGCCGACGTGGAAGGCTTGAGAGCGGGTCTCGATTGGGACCTCGTCCGTCATTTGTCGGGCATCACGACGAAGCCGATGACCTATGCGGGCGGCGCATCTTCGATCTCGGACCTCGAACGCATGGAAACGGACAGCGCCGGCAAGGTCGACCTGACGATCGGCAGCGCGCTGGATATCTTCGGCGGCACGGAAGTGCGCCTCGACGACTGCGTGGCGTTTAATCGAAGAACAAAGAACTCTTTATAGGGGCGCCGTAAAGGTTTTTTCAGGCCCGCCCGGCGCGAATCGGTTCCTGAAGTTCATTTCCAAAAACAGGGCACCATTCGGATTCATTTAGATTGATCCCAATGGAGTTGGAACAGGCCGAATCACCCGTGCGGGTCGAGATCAGACGGTCGCCGACCAAGCGGCCCGTACTCGACGCGTCGCTCGCGCTTGCCTCGGAAGGCGTGCGCCACTGGATCGAATATTCCGGCGACGACTTCCTCCTGACCGTTGAAGCGCCCGACGCCGCGCGGGCGGGATCGCTGCTCGAGAAGTACGAGGCCGAGAATGACGGCTACCGGGTCGAAGATCCCGAGGTCGCGCCCTTCGAGCTGTACCTCTCCCCCTTCCTGCATCTCGCCATTCCCGCCCTGTTCTCCTTCTGGGCCACGGCGGAAACGTGGGGCTACTGGATGGAAACGCGCGGGGGCGCCATAGCGGGGCGGATCCTGGGCGAAGGCAGCTCCGGCATCGAATGGTGGCGCGTCCTCACAGCCACGACCCTGCATGCCGACTCCGAGCATTTCCTGGGCAACATGCTGTCGGGCTACTTCATCTTCAACCTGCTGCGTCGGCGCTGCGGGCCGGGCACGTCCATGCTCCTGCTCACTTTCGCCGCCGCGCTGACGAACACGCTTGTTGCGGCGCTCTCGCCCCCCTACTACCGCTCCATCGGGTTCTCGACGGTCGTGTTCGCCGGGCTCGGCATGCTCGCCGCCGCGGAGACGCGCTTCTTCCCGAACGGCCTGAGGCCGGGCCTGAGGAACTTCACGCCCCTGCTTGGCGCCTTCTTCCTCGCCGTGATGAACGGGTTGGGGGAAAACGCCGACGTGAAGGCGCACTTCATCGGCTTCGCCTGCGGGGTGCTCTGCGCGCCCGTGATGTTCTGGCTGGGCCGGCGGGGCTTCGAAAAGCCGCGTTGGCAGGTCGCGGGGGTGCTCGCCACCTACGCCGCCTACGCGGCGGCGTGGTGGGCGGCCATTGGATGATTAACCCTTCGTGATCCGCCGCACCGCTTCTTCGACGTTCTCGCGCCAACCGAAGGCCGACAGGCGGAAGTAGCCCTCGCCGCACGAGCCGAAGCCCGCGCCCGGGGTGCCGACGACGTTGTGCTCGCGCAGCAGCTTGTCGAAGAAGTCCCAGGAGCCGATCCCGTCCGGAGTCTTGAGCCAGATGTACGGCGCGTTCACGCCCCCGTACACGGTGAACCCGGCCGCCTTGAGACCGTCGCGGATGATGCGGGCGTTCTCCATGTAGTAGGCGATGTTTTCCGACACGGCCTTGCGACCCTCGGGCGAGAACACGGCCTCGGCGGCCTTCTGGATGGGGTACGACACGCCGTTGAACTTCGTCGTCTGGCGGCGCAGCCACAGGCCGTGGACGCCCACGAGTTCGCCAGCCTCGTTGCGGGCCTTCAAGTCCTTCGGCACCACGGTGTACGCGCAACGCGTGCCGGTGAACCCTGCCGTCTTCGACAGCGACCGGAACTCGATGGCCACATCACGCGCCCCCGGAATCTCGTAAATCGACTTCACCTGGCCGGTCTCGGTGATGAAGGCCTCGTAGGCCGCGTCGAACAGGATGATCGCCTCGTTCTCCTTGGCATACTTCACCCACTTCTCCAGGGAGGAGCGCGGCATCACCGCGCCCGTGGGATTGTTGGGCGAGCAGAGATAGACGATGTCGACCTTCCCCTTGGGAAGCTCGGGATCGAAGCCGTTCTCGGCGGTGGTGGGCAGGTAGACCAGCTTGCCGTAGCGGCCGTTCTCGGCGACGCCGGTGCGGCCCGCCATCACGTTGGTGTCGACATACACCGGATAGACGGGATCGGTGACGGCGATCACGTTGTCGAGGCCGAAGATCTCCTGGATGTTGGCCGTGTCGCACTTCGAACCATCGGAGACGAAGACCTCGTCGGCCTCCACCTGGGCCCCGTTGGCCTTGTAGTCCGCCGCGACGGCGTTCAGCAGGAAGTCGTAGCCCTGCTCCGGGCCGTAGCCCCGGAAGCCCTCGCGGGCACCCATCTCGTCGGCGGCGTCCTTGAGCGCCTTCACGATGGGAGCGGGCAGAGGCAGCACCACGTCGCCGATGCCGAGCCGGATGACCTTCGCCGAAGGGTTCTCGGCCGAGAAGGCGCGCACGCGCCGACCGATCTCGGGAAAGAGGTAACCTGCCTGGAGCTTCTGGTAGTTGGAATTGATGCGGGCCATAGGCCCTGAAAGTTAAAAAGAGGAGGGTGGAAGGTGGACGGTGCCGGAACGCGACGGCGGGCTGGAGCCCGCCAAGGCGAAACGAAACAAGTCCCTGTCGTTTCGTGTTTTGCGCTCCCCACCCTCCACCTTCCACTCTCTACCCTCTCTTCTTCTTCGCCCCCTTCTTCGCCGCCTTCTTCCGGGGAATCTTCGCCCCCGACTCGCGCGCCTCATTCAGCGCCGCGGCCACGGCCTGCTTGTCAGCCGCCTTCTTGCCCGACTTGCGCTTCGTCGCCTTGTAGCGCTCTCCCCCGTGGAACTCCTTGATATTCTTCGAGATCGTCTCGCGGCTCGTGCCTTTCTTCATGGGCATGGCAGCCTCCTTGGACCGGGAACATTCCCGAAAATCAGTATGAAAAAACGGCGTCTCGAAATCCAGCCGAAGGTCTCCCCCCGCTTTTCCTAACTTGCCCCCTCATGGCCGCCTCCCAGAGCACCCCGACCGGCTCCCCCTTCTTCCACGTTCTCAAGACCCAGCAGTTCGACCGTCCTCTCCTCGACGGACTGTGCGAGCTGACCACCTCGATCCGCAAGGTCGCGAAAACCCGTGACGGCCTGCTGTTCCTGCGCGGGCTCCTGGCCGACAAACGGGCCATGCTCTACTTCACGCAGCCTTCCACGCGCACGTTCCTGAGCTTCAACAACGCCTGCCAGATCCTCGGGATCCAGACCAGCGAGATCCGCGACTCCTCCACCTCGTCGGAGATCAAGGGCGAGAGCCTGCTGGACAGCCTGCGCACGTTCTCCTCCTACGTCGACGCGATCATCATGCGCACGAAGGAAGAGGGCCTGGCCGAGTCGGCCGCCGCCCTTTTCGACCACATCCACCGACCCGTGCCCGTGCTCAACGCCGGCAGCGGCAAGGACCAGCACCCGACCCAGGCGCTGCTCGACATCTACACGCTGGAGCGCAGCTTCCGCATGCGCGGCGGCATCGACGGCAAGACCATCGGCATGATGGGCGACCTCAAGCGCGGCCGCACGGTGCGTTCGCTCAGCTACCTCATGAAGGTGTACAAGGGCGTGAACCTCGTGTTCATCGCGCCGCCGGCCTTTCGCATGGAGGACGACATCAAGGCGCACCTGCGCGAGCATGGCGTTCCTTATGTCGAGACCGAGGACATGGAGGGGGCGCTCTCCGGAATCGACGCATTGTACGTGACCCGGATCCAGGACGAATATGATGCCGGGGGGGAGTCGGCGAAGGTCGACATCAGCCGCTTCAAGCTGGGCACCCGCCACCTGCCCGCGATGAAGAAGGATGCGGTCATCATGCATCCCCTGCCGCGCCGCGACGAGATCCATCCCGACGTGGACGACGACCCGCGCGCGAAGTACTGGCGGCAGGAGCGCAACGGCATGTGGATGCGCGCGGCCATCCTGACGAAGATCTTTGGCGTCGATGAAAAGATTCCGCGCGACACGTCCGCGGATCCCGAAGGGGACTAAAAGCGGTTAGGGCGGGCGGAGGCCTGGCGGCGCACTGCGGCCTAGCAACGTAAAAGCTGCACGCGGCCTTCGCCGAGTCCCGCGAGAATCGCGTTCTGCCCGAACTTGCGGCCCAGCGTCAAGGCATGCTCCCAGCCCAAGCCGAACGCGAGAAGCCCTTCCTCATCGGGCCACTGCCCGGTAGGGTCGCGCGAGAATCCCGGCAGCACGCCGTATCCCGAACCTCGGAGAGACAACTCCAACTCTTCCTGACGGCCACGGTTGACGAACTCCATGTGGGGAACGGAACCCGGATTCCAGGCCGTGAGATAGGCCCAGGAAATCTCGTAGCCGAAGGGCATGGGGGCGATGCGAGCGAGTCCCTCGGCGTTCTCGCCCACGTGCAAAAGGATCCTGTCCTGCGGAAACCCCACCCAATATTCCGCGCGGACGTACGCTTCCCAAAGCTCGATGTTCACGTGGCGCATGCTGTTCATCCGGCAGACCTTAGGGCCACATGAAGAACGTTCCCGGCGAAAGCCGGTTCCGCAGGCTCGTAAACAACCCCGGGATACCGGTCTCGGCGTCGGGATCCAGGAATTCCTCCAGGCGGCTGCGGGGACGAGGCTCAGTGACCCACTCCGCATCCTTGAGGCCGGTGCGCTCTTCCAGCCAGTCCTGCGCCGCGTCGAGGCCGCCGAGAGTGTCCACGAGGCCCAAGGCGCGAGCCTGACGGCCCGTGTACACACGGCCGTCGGCGAGGCGACGCACCGAGTCAGGCGACAGTCCGCGCGCCGCGGCCACGTCGCCCACGAACTGGTCGTGGGAGTCATCGATCACGCCTTGGAGGTAGGCCAACTCGTCGGGAGTGGCCTTGCGCGCGGGACTTCCCACGTCCTTCAGGGCGCCGCTCTTGACCGTCTGCAACGAGACGCCCGCTTTCTTCAGCAGCTCTTCGACTTCGGGGAATTGAACGATCACCCCGATGCTGCCGGTCAGCGTGCCGGGGTTGGCGAAGATCTTCTCGCCCGCGAGCGACACGTAGTAGCCGCCTGAGGCGGCGATGTTGCCGAAGCTCACGGCGAGCGGCTTGCCCGCGGCGCGCAACGCCTTCAACGAGGCGAAGATCTCCTGCGAGGCGCCCACGGCTCCGCCGGGCGAGTCGACGCGCAGCAGGACGCCCTTGCATTCGTCGTCCTCGCGGATGCGGTCCAGGATCGCCAGGGTCGCCCCGGCATCATAAATGGGCCCTTCGATGCTCAAGAGCACCAGGTGAGGCCCCATCTCGTCGGAAGATGCATATCGTCCCACGGCCGAAACGATGGCGGCCAGCAGGAGGCAAAGCGCGATGCCCCCGGCGATCACGAGGACGATGATGAGCTTGACGAAGCGGGAGAGGGCGCTTCCGGGCCTACGGGGCTCCTGCCAGGATTCCTGCATGATGTCCCCTGCCCCGAACCGAGGCGCGCGTGAATGAATGCGAAGGTCAGCGAACGCGAATGCGCTGGCCCGGCTGCAGGTCTCCGGACAAGCCTTCGTTCATGCGACGCAGCTCGTTGATCGTGCTGCCGAAGCGGGAAGAGATGGCCCAGAGGTTGTCGCCGCGGCGCACATTATAATACTCGAGCCCCAGCGAGACGGCCACGCGGGGCGGCACGTGCACCACGAGCCGCTGGCCCACGCGCACGTTGTTGCCGCGCAGCAGGTTCCAGGCCTTCAGGTCGTTCGTGCGGACGCCGTAGCGCACCGCGATGGCGGAAAGGGTCTCGCCCCGGCGCACGACGTGCTCGCGGCGCGTGGATCCCGCGCGGGCCACCACCTCATCGCCGGCGTCGGCGATGGAACGGCCCCGGGGAATGGACAGCACGCGACCGACCTTCAGGACGTCACCGGGTTCCATGTTGTTGGCGCGGCGCAGGCCGCTGATGGCCACGTGATAGCGCGCGGCGATGCGGGAGAGCGTCTCGCCGGAGCGCACGGTGTGCCGCGAGGCGATGACCGGGGCGGCCTGCTCCTCGGGACCGTCGCCATCGGCAACGTCGAACTCCTCGGAACCACCCGACCCGGGGATGGTCAGCACCTGGCCGGCGCGCACGCGCGTGCCGCGCAGGCCGTTGGCGGCCTGGAGGGCGGCGACGGAAACGCCGCTGCGGGCCGCGATGCCCGACAGGGTCTGCCCGCGCGCCACGCGATAGGTGCGCGTCGAGACCGCCGGGACCGTGTCGATGCGCGACAGCCCGGCGAGGAAGGAATCACGGCTTCCTTCGGGGAGGTACAGCACGTAGGAAGCGCGGCCCGGAGGCGTGCTCCAGCGGCGCAAGGCGGGATTGATGGCCTTCACCGAATCCTCGGGGATGCCGAGGACGGACGCGATGCCGCGCAGGGGCATGGCGCGCGTGATCGTCAGCGTGTCGAGGCGCAGGGGCGCGTGTGCGGAATCGGCCGCCGCGCCGAAGCCGAAGACCGCCGGATTGCGGCCGATGATCATCGCCGCGAGGATCTTGGGAACGTAGTAGCGCGTCTCCTTGGGCAGCGACATGCCCCAGTAACTCTGCGCGCCCTCTTGCCGGAGCTGCCGACGCACGCGGCCCTCGCCGCAGTTGTAGGCGGCCATGGCCAGGTGCCAGTCGCCGAACTCGGCGTAAAGATCTTCAAGGTAGTCGAGGGCGGCGTCGGTCGCCCGCACGGGATCGCGGCGCGCGTCTTCCCACCAGTCGTCCTGCAGGCCGTAGCGACGGCCGGTGCCGCGGATGAACTGCCACAACCCGCTCGCGCTGGCGTTGCTCCAGGCCTTGGGGTTGAAGCCGCTCTCGATCATCGACAGGTACAGGAGGTCACTCGGCAGGCCGCGCTCCTGAAGCTTGCCGCGGATCAGGGCCTCGTAGCGACCGCGGCGGCGCAGCCAGCGGTCGAAATACTCGCGGCCCGATCCGGTGAACACGCGCATGGCCTGCAGCACCTCATGCGGAATGGGCGATGGCAGGGCGATTTCGAAATTACGGTCCGGGAGACGAGGAATGAGGGCCTCGAGGTCCTCGAGCGAGGCCAGCGAAACCTCGTCGATCTCCTGGTCGATGTATTCGGAGACGTTCTCCGCGCCGCCGAGGCGCTCGGACTGTCCGGCGGCCTGGGACATCCATCCCCGCACCGTGTCCTGCCACGCATGGACCGACGCCATCTGGGATTCGTTGAGGTCTCCCGCCGTCTCGAGGAGGGCGAGCTCCGCCATCGCGCTGTCGATATAGCCGGTGGCCTCGTACCACGAGCCGTCCTTCATGCTCTCGCGAACCAGCCGGATATACTCCGCGGCCCCGGACGCCTCCTCCGTGGAAAGGAAGGAGGTGTCGGGGACCACGGCGACCGGGTCGCGGCGCGGGGGGGCGGAAACCGCCGAGGCGGATCGCGAGGCGCATCCCGAAACGAGCACGGAAAGCGCCAGCGCAAGGAGGGCTGGAGCCATCCGGAGTTTCAGGGTGTCATTCCTCAAAATCCATGTCCTCCGCATAGTCGTTCCACATGTCGGACTTTTTGAATTTGGGGTTGTCGAAATCGACTTCCTCGTCCTCATCGTCGCCGTCTTCCTCGACTTCTTCCCCTTCGTTCTCGAAAGGCTCCAAATCGTCGAAATCGTCGTGCTTGGGACGCCGTCCGAAACTCCATTCCGGGTCGCGCCTGCGCTTCATCGATCCGCCTCCTCCCCTGTCGGGGATGCCATTTTCGGCCAAATATATCATGGGACGACCCGGATTTCCAAATCCGGCCATCATCCCCGGAAAAGGGCTATTTGCCCGGGAACTTCAGCACCCGCACCCGGATCACGTTCTCGATGGCGGCCAAGGAGGCCTCCACGCCCGCGGGCAGGTCGCTTTCCAGGTCGATGATGTTGTAGCCGACCTTGCCGTTGCTCTCGTTGGTGAACGATTGGATGTTGAGGCCCGCCGCGCCGAACACCTGCGTGACCGAGGCGATCATGTTGGGCACGTCGCGGTTGATCACGATCACGCGCGTGCGGGTCGTCGACTGCGGAAACACCTCCACCACGGGGAAGTTCACCGAGTTGTGGATCACGCCGTACTCGAGGTAGTTGCGGACCTGCTTCACGGCCATCACCGCGCAGTTCTCCTCCGACTCGGCCGTGCTGGCGCCCAGGTGGGGCGTGCAGATCACCTTGTCGTTGGCGAGCAGCGCCTTGGACGGGAAGTCGGTGACGTAGGAGCCGACCTTGCCGGCCTCGATCGACTTCAGCACCGCCGCGTCGTCGTAGATCCCCTTGCGGGCGTAGTTGATCAGGATCACGCCCTCGCGCAGGGCGGCGAGGCGCTTCGCGTCGATGAGGTTCTTGGTGTGCTCCGAGAGCGGCACGTGCACCGTGATGACGTCGGCGGCCTTGATCACCGCGTCCAGGTCGTGCGACATCTCGACGCGGCTGTCGAGCGAATGCGCGTTGGTGAGCGTCGGGAACGGATCGTAG
>DATAHJ010000097.1:0-3695 GCA_036263275.1 Fibrobacteria bacterium
GAAGCGACCTTTGTCCGCCTCCAGACCCGTAATCCGCATGCGTCCGATGTCGTGGATGACGCTGTCCAGCCCGACGTTGTGAAAGCTCCCGTCGGTGAAAAGCGGGGGAACATGGCAAATCGCGCAGTTCCCTTTCTTCCCGGTGAAAATCGCTTCACCTCTTCTGGCGGCCGCTGAAAGGGCGGTCGAGTCTCCGGCCTTCCAGCGATCCCACGGAGAGCGGTAGCTCACCACGATGCGCAGGTAAGCCGCGAGAGCTTGGCTGACGCCGCCGATCCGGATCGGCGCGTTTCCATAGGCCTGCCGGTAGAGGCGAACGTACATGGAGTCGCCGGCCAGGCGCGATTCGATCTCCTCCGTCGTCATGCCCATCTCATCTTTCGCGAACAGGGGAGCAAGAACCTGCGCCTCGAGGGACGAGAATCCGCCGTCGAACGTAAGGAACTTTGCGAAACCCACGTTCGCCAGAGAGGGCGTATTGCGGTCCAGTTCTTTTCCGGTCACGCCAAAGCTGAAGGTGCGTCCCCGCGTCGTGAAGGCTGCGGTCGGAATGTGACACACGGCGCAACTTACCGTGCTATCAACGCTCAGGGCGTTTTCGAAAAACAGGCGGCGCCCCAACACGGCCTTCGCCGAAGAATACGGGTTGTCATGGGGCCATTCCAGGACCGGCCACCCCTCCGGCAGGACGGGGAGCTCGGGCGTCCAACCGTTGTCGGTATAGCCGGGATCCACGGCCTGGGGGCTTTCGGATCCCGCGCCGAACTCGCAGCCGCCCAAGACGAGGAGGAATCCCAGCAGGGAAAACCCCAGCGCCGCGCGCGGCCGCAACGCCCGGATCATCCTAAAGCCCTTGTTCCTTGCGCAGGAAATCGGCCCTTTTCTCGATGCGGACCTTGGAGTCATGGGTCCGCTTGGCGGTCTCCAGCCAACGGTCGCGCTGGGCGTAATCCGGGTGGGCGGGAACCGGGGCCCCGTATTCGCGCTCGATGTTGCGGAGGGCGAGGTAGTCGTCGGGGCCGGCGAAGGAGAGGCACGTGCCCGCGCGCTCGCGGCGCGCGGTGCGGCCCGAGCGGTGGACGTACTCGCGATAGTTGCGGGGAAGGTCGAAGTTGACGACGAGATCCACGCGGGCGACGTCGAGCCCGCGAGCGGCGAGGTCGGTGGCCACCAGCACGCGCGTCCGTCCGTCCTTGAAGTCCTGATAGGCGGTCGCGCGCTCGCCCTGCAGGCGGTCGCCGTGCAGGGCCGCGGCGGTGAAGCCGCGCAGGCGCAAGAGGCCGTTGAGGTGGTTGGCCTTTTCGCGGTTGGCCACGAAGACGAGCGCCTGCCCGCGCGCGCCCTTCGCCTTCGGTCCATCCTTCTTCTCGGCTTCGCGCAGCGCCTCGACCAGCAAGTCGTTCTTGGCGCGGTTGGACTTGAGGAAGTAGAAGCGCTCCTCGAGCGCGGCCCCCTTGGGCGTGAGCACCTCGTGTCGCGCGAGATCGGTAAGCGGCAGGCGGCCGAGGGCGTCTTCCGCGCCCGTGGCGGAGAAGAGCATCGTCTGCCTTTTTTTTGGAACCTTGGCGAGGATGCCCCCCACTTGTTCCTCGAAGCCCATGTCGATGAGCCGGTCGAACTCATCGAGGACGAGGAAGCGAATGGAGCGCAATAGTCCCGGATCGGTCGAGAGGAGGTCGAGAAGGCGGCCCGGGGTGGCGACGAGCGTGTGCCATTCCGCCGCGAGGCGCTTGCGCTGCGAGTCGACGTCGTGGCCTCCGAGGCAGAGCACGAGCCCGTCGCGCGAGCGCGGGTCGATCTGTTGCAGCATCTGCGAGACTTGGTAGCCCAGCTCGCGGGTGGGGACAAGTATCAGGTTGCCGTGGCGCGCAGGCAACCTCGACCATAAAGGAAGCAGGTAGACAAAGGTCTTGCCCGTGCCGGTGGGCGCCACGGCAAGGAAGGATTCACCCGCGAGCGCGTCGGGCAGGCATTCGGCCTGAACGGCCGTGGGTTTTTCAAAGCCGAGACGGGCGGGAACGGCGGCCAAGGGCCGCGGCAAAAACCGCCAGTCGCTCATGCCGCCTGCGCGGCCTTGGTCAGCGTCTTCATCTTCGCGTGCAACTCGCGGCCTTCGCGGATGATGCCGGCGAGCACCTCGGGAGTAATGGCCTGCTTCGGATCGTCGCCCACGCCTTTCTTCGGCTGGCAGTGCGTCTCGATCACGAGGCCGTCGGCGCCGTAAGCCACGGCCGCGAGGGCGGCGTGGGGAACGTAGACGGCCTTGCCCACGCTATGGCTCGGGTCGACGATCACCGGCGCCCAGGTTTTCTCCTTGAGCAGCGGGGTGATGCACTCGTCCGGGTGATTGCGGTAGCCGTCCATGCCGGGCACGGTCCCGCGCGGGCAGAGCATGATGTTGGGGTTGCCCTGCGCCACGATGTACTCGCCCGCGAGGATGAACTCCGACACCGGTCCCATGTGCATGGATCGCTTGAGCAGAACGCGCGTGTTCGTGCCCTTGGTCAGGCGGCCGACTTCCTGGAGAAGCCGATAATTCAGCGCGCTTCGCGCGCCGATCTGCAGGCAGTCGACGCCCGCGTCCACGCAGAGCTTGACCTGTTCGAAGTCCATGACCTCGGTGTTCACGGGCAGTCCGGTGCGGCTCCGGGCTTCCAGGAGGATCGCAAGGCCCTTCACGTCGCCCTGGAACGAGTGGGGCGAGGTGCGCGGTTTCCATACGCCGCCGCGGATCATGTCCGCGCCGGCTTCCTTGACCGCCTGGGCGGTCTCATAGAAGTAGTTGGCGTTGTTCGGGTCGATGGTGCAATGGCCCGCGATCACGGCGAACTCGCCGGGCACGGTGCGCTTGCCGATGGTGAGCGTGTGGTGCGAGAGATTGCTCTCGCGCGCCATCAGCTTGTAGGGGACCTGGATTCGGTCGAAACGCTCGACGTAGGGAAGACCTTCGATCCGGTTGATGAGCTCCGAGCTGGTTTCGTCGCCCAGGATGGCGTAGACCGAGCGCTGCGCCCCGTGGATGGGCTGCACGGTGACGTTGAACTCCGCGGCGATCTCGGTGATTTCCTTGAGTTCGGCGTCGGAGAGGCGGGGCTGCTGGGGAATGATCATGGCGAAAATCCGGGTTTTTTGGAAAAAGGACCCCAAAGTTTAGCTAAACCGGGGCCGGTCCCGGCGATCAACCCCGCCTCCCCGAAAGGGGCCCGTCAGGGAAGGACAACGAGGGGCTTGGGAGCTTGGGTGCTCGTGCGGAAGTAATAGATCCCAGGAGGTATCTTGCGGCCTTGGAAGTCCTTAAGGTCCCAGACCCAATAGGCCTGGACCGTGGGGAGTACGCCGGCCACGCGTCGGCCCGACTCCGAGACGATGCGCAGGGTGTCGACGGAGCCGCCGTCGGGAGCGAGGAAATAGGTCGCGGATTGTCCGCGCATCACCGGGTTGCTCGCGGAAACGAGGCCCGACCCCGTCTTGGTCAACAGCGCTTGCCGGCTTTGGGTGAAGGAGGAATTGGCCACGACGAGGGCCGACGCCTGGACACCCGTCCCTTGGACGACCGGCAAGGATTCTCCCGCGAAGAAACCCGACTGGTACCCGGAGCCCGCAATGCTATCCACCCTCCATCCTCCCTGAAAGCCGATCAGTCGGGCATAACCCGAGCTCGAAGCCGGAGGCCGGATCACCCGAAAGGTGAGGGT
>DATAHJ010000098.1:0-2007 GCA_036263275.1 Fibrobacteria bacterium
AAAAGCCGGTTCCCTCGGGGATCGGCTTTTTTGTTGTCGTTTTCCCTGCCTTTCATTTTTCCAGGCGGCCACCCGGCCGCCCATCCTCCCTCTGACAACGACAAAGGAAGCCTCCGAAGAGTGGAGTTCTCCACCAACGACGAAGCTTCGCCCACGATAGTAGGTTTCCCCCCATGGCTCCTTCCATCTTCTCCCGCATCATCGCCGGGGAAATCCCCTGCGAAAAGATCCTCGAGGACGACCGCTTCTTCGCCTTCCTCGACATCCGTCCCATCGCGCCCGGGCATACCTTGGTGGTGCCCAAGGCGCAGGTGGACAAGCTCTACGAGCTGGGGGAGGCCGACCTCTCGGCGATGCTGCCCTTCGCCGCGCGCATCTCTCGCGCGCTCGAACGGACGATCCCCTGCAAGCGCGTGGGGATGATCGTGGCTGGGTTCGAGGTGCCCCACGCGCACCTGCACCTGGTGCCGATCTCAAGCGAGGGGCAACTCAGCTTCGAGCACGCGAATGCGGCCTCCCGGGAGGAATTGGCGGACGTCGGGGCGAAGGTTCGCAAGGCCCTCGCATAACCCCCGAAGTATCTTTGTCCCATGTCCCACGATCACTCCCACGCAGGCCACGACCATTCCGACGATGCCGGGTTCCCTGAGCCCGACCTCGTCTCCCGCCCCCGCCGCAACCGGCGCTCGGCGTCGCTGCGCGCCCTCGTGCGCGAGACGGTGCTGACCCCGGCCGATTTCATCCTGCCTCTCTTCGTGATGGAAGGTTCGCGCAAGCGCGAGGCGATCCGTTCGATGCCCGGCGTCTTTCGCCTCACGCGCGACCTCGCGGTCGCGGAAGCGAGGCGCGCGCACAAGCTGGGCATCCCCGCCGTCGCGCTGTTCCCGGTCATCCCGGGCAAGCTCAAGGACAAGCATGCCTCCGAGTCGAAGAACCGCGACGGCCTGCTCCAGCGTACGATTCGCGACCTCAAGGGCGCCGTTCCGGACCTGACGGTGATCACCGACGTGGCGATGGATCCTTACTCGAGCGACGGCCATGACGGCCTGGTGGGGAAGGACGGCGCGATCCTCAACGACGCGACGCTGCCGATCCTCGCGGAGATGGCGCTGGCGCAGGCCGCCGCGGGCGCGGACATCGTCGCGCCCTCCGACATGATGGACGGCCGCGTGGGTTACCTGCGTTCCGCCCTCGACGGGTTCGGGCATGCGGACGTGGGCATCCTGGCCTACACGGCGAAGTATGCCTCGGCCTTCTACGGGCCCTTCCGCGAGGCGCTCGATTCGGCGCCCAAGAAAGGCGACAAGAAGACCTACCAGATGGATCCGGCCAACCGCCGCGAGGCGCTGCGCGAGGCGCAGCTCGACGCCGATGAGGGCGCCGACATCGTGATGGTGAAGCCCGCGGGCGCCTACCTCGACATCATCTCGGACCTCGCGGCGCAGTCGCCGGTGCCGGTGGCGGCGTATCAGGTGAGCGGAGAGTATGCCATGATCCACGCGGCGGGCAAGCTCGGCTGGCTCGACGCCGACAAGGCGCTGATGGAGGCCACGCTGGCGATCAAGCGCGCCGGGGCCGACATGATCCTGAGCTACGGCGCGGTGAAACTGGTCGAAGCGCTGGACTGACCGCGGATCATTCGCCCGAATCGTCGTCGCGCAACCCGAACCGCCGCCGGATATCTTCCAGCGAATAGCGGATCAGCACCGGCAGTCCCGCAGGGGTGACGTAGGGGTTCTGCGTCGCGAACAATCCGTCGACAAGCGCCGCCATGCGCGCGGCGTCGAGCGGCTCGTTCAGGGGAACGGCCGCCGATCGCGCGTAGGCGCGCGCCACGCGCTTCGCGATCTCGTCCGCTTCATCCTTGCCCCGGGTGGAGCCTTCGATCAGCCGGCCGGCCAGTTCCTGCAACACATGTTGCGCCTGGTCGGGAGGCACTTCGGCGGGGGAGCCGCGCAACTGGAACGAGCCCTGCCCGAACGGCTCCAGGTCGAAGCCGAGGCCGCG
>DATAHJ010000099.1:0-2246 GCA_036263275.1 Fibrobacteria bacterium
CACGACTCGAACCAGGCTGCGGTCGTGAAAACGAACCGCGCCACTCCCGCTGTCAGCTCCGTCCGCATGGAAATCCGCTGGCGCCAAACCGACGGCCTTGCCGTGGTTACGTCTCTTGGGCGAATCGTCGAAGATGACTCCGGGCGTGCCGGAATAGCTGTGATGGAGCAAGAGCTCCCACGGTTCGATCATGATAACCCCGCAACAGTTTGAGCCGCAAACGCAGCGCCTTGAAATGGGGAGAGTGAGCCAGACATCCGCGAGCCTGTCACTCCGACTTTCCACCGCTGATTGCATCAAATGAAAGGAACTTTTGTCCGCCGGCGCCATTCCTCGCCGACGCGGGTCGTTCTGTCCAACTAGAACCACGATCTATTCATTGCGCCCTCCCCGCCACCCACCGCGTGTCGTCCCTGCGAAAGCAGGGGCCAACTGTCCGCGGGTTTGAACGGCGAAATGGATGGATATCGTCTGCACAGGAATGACACCGAAGGTTGGCGAGGCTCGTAGGTGGCAGTCACGCCTTCTCCCCTTGCGGGAGAACGGTGCCCGTAGGGCGGATGAGGGGTGGACCAGAGCCGCGACGTCCGAAAGAATCCCTCATCCGTCTCGCGCTGACGCGCGATCCACCTTCTTCCGCAAGGGGAGAAGGGAAGGCGCCGACTGACATCGCCGCGCCTCGCTCGCCCACAGGGTGTCGTCCCTGCGAAAGCAGGGACCCAACTCACCTCTGGCTCGAGCAATTGCAGTCGGGACATCCCTCCCGCTTGTCGGGAGGGGGGACCATGCGAAGCATGGTGGGTGGGAACCGCGGGCATGATGCTCGCTGCGTTCCTCGATTTGGCGACACTGCTTTCTGATCAGGCAGACGAGCTTGGACGTTCGCGCGTGTGGCTCCCACCCACCGGCTGCGCCGGTCCCCCCTCCCGACAAGCGGGAGGGATGGCGCGGAATTGCCACATTCGCTGAACCCCCAGCATTCCCAGCCCTCTCCTGCTGTTTTGCAGCAATCTATCCATGGTCCTCCGACCCAAGACTAATATGCATCACCTCCTCGCATCGGGCGGGGTCGCGACGAACGTCTCGCGGGGAGGGTCCGGGTGGTGGGGGTGTCGATCCCCATCGGCGGAACCATAAGGAGGTCGCCGGCGAGCCAACCTGCGCCGGGCCCTCGGGGAGCCTCGTGACCCGTCGTGGATCGATGGGCCGCGGGTGGAGGATCTGGCACGGACCATCGTGCCACCTCGACGAAGCTCCCGGACATGCGCGGGTGAAGTTGCGCCGGTCGTCCTTATGGCATCGCGAAACTCCCGGATGCGGGGCGGGACGGAAGTCCCATTACCTGCCGACTAACGGCGTGGACGGAAGTCCCGCCCCGCCGCCCGAACCCCCGCGACGCGTAGCGCGCGATCAAGGGGAACACCGGGCGCGCATTGGTGAGGGTCCGGGCCACCGGACGATCGGCCACGCCCCCCTCATCCTAAGGTGCTCGGCAACGCCGAGCCTCGAAGGACCCGAAGGACGACGCCCATTTGCTGGACAGGAGCTAACCCCACCGATAGAAGGCATTTTCGGGCTTTCGGCGGCATTTGGCCGCCCTTTTCTTGTGACGAGACGGCTATGCAGAGCGTGAACGACATCCGGTCATCCTTCCTCGGCTTCTTCGAGAAGAACGGGCATCAAATCGTCGCCTCCTCGCCGCTGGTGCCGCGCAACGACCCGACACTGATGTTCACCAACGCGGGCATGGTGCAGTTCAAGAACGTCTTCACCGGCGTCGAAAAGCGCGACTACCTCCGCGCCACCACCGCGCAGAAATGCGTGCGCGCCGGCGGCAAGCACAACGACCTCGACAATGTGGGCTTCACCGCGCGCCATCATACCTTCTTCGAGATGCTCGGCAATTTCTCGTTCGGCGATTACTTCAAGGAGCGCGCGATCGAGCTTGCGTGGAACCTGCTCACCAAGGAGTGGGGCCTCGCGCCCTCAAGGCTGACCGCGACCATCTACCTCGACGACGATGAAGCGTTCGCGCTCTGGAAGAAAATCGCGGGCCTGCCCGACGACCGCATCGTCCGGCTCGGCGCAAAATCGAACTTCTGGCAGATGGGCGATACCGGTCCCTGCGGCCCGTGCTCGGAAATCTTCTACGACCACGGCGACAAACATTGGGGCGGCCCTCCGGGCTCGCCGGAGGAAGACGGCGACCGCTTCGTCGA
Organism: Fibrobacteria bacterium; assembly: GCA_036263275.1. Classification (GTDB taxonomy): domain Bacteria; phylum Fibrobacterota; class Fibrobacteria; order UBA11236; family UBA11236; genus UBA11236. Next base: position 2,220 of record DATAHJ010000099.1, read on the forward strand.
GATCTGGAACCTCGTCTTCATGCAGTA
>DATAHJ010000100.1:0-2789 GCA_036263275.1 Fibrobacteria bacterium
CTCCTTGCAACGAGTAATTTGGAACCATGACGCGAACACCCGTCGCCCCAAATCCGACCTCCCCCCTCGAAAAAACTTTCGCCGGGCATCTCGGTTTCGGGCTGGGCCTGCGGATTCCACACTACCCCCATATCTTCGAGCACTGGCCCAAGGTCGACTTCTTCGAGATCATCTCGGAGAACTTCATGGATGCATCGGGGGTTCCGCTCTACAACCTGGACCGCATCGCGGAGCGTTATCCGGTGGTGCTGCACGGCGTGTGCCTCTCGCTGGGTTCGGCGGATCCTCTCGATCGGGATTACTTGCGCAAGCTCAAGGCCCTCGCGAAACGCGTGAAAGCCCCATGGTTCAGCGATCATTTGTGCTGGACGCGGCACGGCGGGCATCATTACCACGACCTGTACCCGCTGCCGTACACGAAGGAGACGCTGGCATGGACGGCGGAGCGCGCCCGCATCGCGCAGGACTATCTCGAACTGCCGCTGGGGATCGAGAACCTGTCTGCCGTGGCGGAGGCGTCGGCCGGGACGATGCCGGAGTGGGAATTCTATCGCGGCGTGGTGGAGAAGGCGGATTGCCGTATGATGCTCGACGTCAACAACGTGTACGTCTCCTCGCGCAACCACGGCTTCGAGCCGCGCGATTACCTGCGCGGGCTCGACATGACGCGCGTGCTGCAGATGCACCTGGCCGGGCACAGCGACCTGGGCGCCTACGTCCTCGACACGCACGACCATCCCGTGCGCGACGAGGTGTGGGATTTATATCGGGAAGCCTATGCGGCCTGCGGCGGGGCACCCACGATGGTGGAATGGGATGACGACATTCCCTCCTTCGAGGTCGTGCACGCGGAGGTGTTGAAGGCGAAGAGGTTGGTAGGGGGGTAGGTCTTCGGGGGGATCGCTTCGAGGTTGGGGGTTGGTGGCATGCGCGTTTTTACGCCTTCCGCTACCAACCACCAACGACGGCGGACTGACTCCGAAGTGCCGTAACAACGACGGAGCAACGTCCTCAAAGCTTCGCGACAACGACAAAGCCTCGCCCGCGAAAGTAAATTCCCCCCATGATCGACATCGAAAACCGCCTTTGGGCGTCGGCGACGCAGGACGTGCGCGACGCCGGCATGGAGTTCACGGTTCCCTGCTCGCGCAACGTGCGCGACCTCATTCGCGCGGGCGCGTCCGTGATGCGGCGCGAGGGCCGCCTTTCGGAATCCGACCTGGAGGCCGCCGACGCGAACCTCATCCGCCTGACCGGCGAGATGATCCGGTTGACGGGCGAACTGCGAGAGCCTGTCGGGAAGCCGGGCGCTCGCATGCCCGTGCGCGAGACGGCGCTCGTGGGCGCCAAGCGACTGTGCCCGCTGTGGCCCTTCGGCTGATTTCTTTATCCCCGAACAAAAGTCCGGAAGAAAAAAGGCCCCGTCGTTGCCGACAGGGCCTTCTTCATTGATGGCGGAATGGACGGGACTTGAACCCGCAACCCCTAGCGTGACAGGCTAGTACTCTAACCAATTGAGCTACCACTCCAAAACTTCACCAAACTCAAACAACACGAAAACCAGAACCGTTGCCCGATGCGGGGCATGGGCGTTGCAGGATTTGAACCTGCGACCCTCCGCGTGTAAGGCGGATGCTCTGAACCGCTGAGCTAAACGCCCTTGTCCGCTTCGCCTTCCTTGTCCTTCCCGCTCTTGGTCCAGAGGCTCCAAGGGATCACGACGAGGTAGGCGAACAGAAGGACGAACGGCGCGACGTTCAGGGCGAGGGGGTTGTCCGCCGGCTTTTGGGCCAGCAGCAAGTATCCCACGACCAGAAGAACGGCCGCAAAGGCAAGCCCGAGGTAGTTCTTTTTGCCGAAGTACCGCATGGATGCACCGCTTTCGTGCCGCGCTTTGGTTCCGAATGGCGTTATTGCCCGCCGGAACGTCCAGAGCGGGGGTGAAAATACCTTATCCGTCCACGGGATTCAAGGGACGATACGGAGAGTGGGGGCGACTTCCGGGGCGAATTTCAGCCCGGGAGGGGACCCTGACCTTGGCGGATCAATTCCGGATCGCCCGAGACGAGGCTGACCACGGTGGTGGGGTTCACCGCGACCGCGCCCATGCCCATCACGAGATCCACCTCATGTCCCAAGGCCGCGTCAATTTCCTCCGGGTCGGCGAAGAACTCGTCCTCGCGGACCTTGGCGGCCGTGGTGAGCAGGACGGCCTCCGGGCGAAGCGCGAACAGCGCGTCGACGAAGGGATGCGCCGGCATGCGCACGCCGACCTCGGGGCGCTTCACGTCGAGGATCTTCCGGCCGTGCGCGGTAGCCGGCAGCACGAAGGTGTAAGGGCCCGGCACCAGTCGCTTCATGTAGCGGTAGGCGAAGTTGTCGACGCGCGCGAAGTCCGAGACGGCGGAAAAGTCGCGCACCATCAGCGCCATCTGATATTTCTTCATTGCCCGCTTGAGGTGATAGAGGCGGTTCACCGCCGGGCGGCTGCGCGCGTCGCACCCGAGCGAATATCCGGAGTCGGTGGGGTAGACACAGATTCCCCCCTTGTCCATCGCCTCGAGGAAGCGCTTCATGTGCCGCGCTTCGGGAGTGACGGGGTGGAGGGGAAGGAGCATGGGAAGAAGTATAGCAGACAGCTTACAGCGGACAGCTTACAGCGAGCGCGGAGGGGAAAAGGCGTTTCTGCGGTTTATGTTCAGCTGTCCGCAGTTGGCTGTAAGCTGCCCGCAGCCTAGAACCAGGATCCACTCGGAATGAACGCGTGCGGCACGTGGGTGATGTCGGGC
>DATAHJ010000101.1:0-12880 GCA_036263275.1 Fibrobacteria bacterium
TTCTCGACGACATTCATGGACGCAGCCGATTTCAGCGGCAAAACAAGGAACGACTTCCCGGAGGGCTGCTGCTTGGCATTGACGCTCGATCCGGAGTCAGGCCGCGTCGTGAAGCTCTCGTCGCCGAACTGAAGGTCCGCCTTATTCCCCCGGCACGCCTGCCAGCGTGACATACAGGATCCCGTCCGAGAGCGGCAGGCCCAGCAGGTCGTTGGCCAGGTCGTCGTAGTAGCCGCCGATGCCCGAGGAGCCGAGGCCGCGCTGCACCGCGCGCAACTGGAGCCGCTCGCCGATCATGCCGCATTCCATGCACGCATAGCGGTAGCCGCGATCGCCGTAGGCCTCGACAAGGCCTTCCATGTCCGCCGTGTGCACGAGCGCGAAGGCGCAGTCGGAGGCGAGGTCCTGCCCCAGGCTCACGGCGTGCAAGTCCCCGCGAAAGTCGCCTTCGCGAACGGGCGTGAGCGAGAGCGTCGCGGGATCGAGCGCATAGACGCCGGGTTCGAGCCCTTCGACCGCAAGCGCGACGACATGATGGCCCAACAGTTCCCGGTCGAGGAGCGGCTCACCGTCGTTCGCCGATCGATACGCGAAACGCAGCAGGTCGAGCGCCGCTTCCAGGGAGACGGGCGCCTGCGCATCGAAGCGGCGCGTGGAACGGCGGCGCAGGATCACGGGCAATGGATTGAGCGCCGTCATGCCGGGCGCAGGGTCGGAGTCCGCGACGCGCGGCGACGGCACGAGCGGGCGAAGCGCGTCGCCGGGCTCGATGCGCTCGCAGGCGTTCTGCTGCACCATCATCGGGTCTTCCGTGTCGGCGCGCGTGACCGCGACTTCGGGAGCGGGCCCCGGACGCTGTCCTCCCACGGGAGGTAATGTTCCGCGCGGGCCCAGTGCGACGCCGAGCAGGGGAAACTCTTCCTTGTTTCCGAGGAAGAGAAGCTCCTCGATCCCGGCGTCGCGAAAGCCGCCGAGAGGGACGGCGTCGAGCCCCGACGCGGCTGCGAGCTCAAGCAAGTTCGCGGCCGCATGGCCGGTGTCGAGCAGGATGCGACGATACGCGCGCTCCTTGTAGCGCCACGCGCTGCGCGCGTAGATGCCCGTGAAGAGCGCGACGAAGCCCGCGGAATCGGCAAGCGCGGCCGCGACGGCGGGATGGCCCAGGAAATGGTGCTTCAGGTCGGCGGAGAAGTCGCCCTCCCACACGGGAACAAGGGCGGAGCGGCGGGCGTGGTAATGGTATACGCCCGCGGGAAGGTCGGGAAACGCGCGCACGGCGAAGTAAAGCTCGGTGGGATAAAGCCCGCCCGCCGAAGGGCTGGCGCGCAGGAAAATGTCGCCGGTCCCGCCCCCCGAGAGCCGGGCGGTGAGCCCCAACGTGCCGTGCGCGAGCCGCGCGAGGACGGGAAGGATTTCCCCGGTTCCGTCCGAAGCGATTGCGGGCGCATCCTCCTCGGCCGCGCCCTCGACGGCGAAAAGCGCCTTGAGATGCGGAACCAGGTCGATGTGATGCCCCTCGGGCACGTCCTTGAACGGCTCGGGCTGCTCCTCCCAGCGCACGCCGCCCAGACGGTCGATGGTCTCGGGACGGTACTTCGTGAGCTCGTGATAGCGCGCGGTGAAACTGGGCACAAGCCCCAAGTTAGTTCTGAGGAGGGTGGTCGGTAGTTGATGGTTGGATGCCGGAAATCTTCTGCGTTCCCATTCTTTCCCGGCGGCCTCCGGGCCGCCCTGACTCCCTCCACCAACCACCAACTGCGAGGCCTTGCCCACGAAGGGAACCCCGTCCCATTTTGTACACTATGTCCCCCATGTCCCGCCGCGTTTTTGGCGCCCTGCGCGCGCTGCTCCCAGCCTTGCTCGCGCTTCCCGCCGTCGCGGGCGCCTTCACGTGGAATCGCAACGCCGCCCACATCGACTGGCGCACGGCGGAGACCGAGCACTTCCGCTTTCATTACCCGAAAGAATTGACCGAGCAGGCCGGCGAGATCGCCGGCATCGCGGAGTCGGTCGCGCCCGGAATCATCCGGCGTTATAATGCGCAGCTGCCGGGCAAGGTCGAGTTCATCGTGCGCGACGACATCTTCTCGAACGGCTGGGCCAACTCGCTGCAGAACACGATGACGGTGTGGGCGACGGACTGGGACTTCCCCATCCGCAGCACGCACAACTGGCTGCGCGACGTGGTCACCCACGAGTTCGCCCACCTGGTTTCGATCCAGTCGGGAGCGAAGCTGCCGGCCTTCATCCAGGGCGTGGTGGTGGGCTACGAGGACTATTACAACGAGCCGATGGTCGGAAGCCTCTCCACCATCGTGCCCTTCATCAACCAGCCCGCGTGGCTGGCCGAGGGCGTGGCGCAGTACGAGTCGGAGCGCGCCGGGTTCGACGCGTGGGACGCGCACCGCGACATGCTGCTGCGCGTGGCCGCGCTGGAGGACAAGCTGCTGCCCATCGAGCGCATGGACGCGTTCGCGGGCAACAGCCTCGAGTACGAGATGGGCCCCTACACGCAGGGCTTCGCGCTCTCGCGCTTCATCGCGGCGCGCTACGGCGACGACGCGCTGATCAAGCTGTGGGCCGAGAGCGCGCGCATCCATCGGCAGACCCTGTCCGGCTCGATGAAGCGCGTGCTGGGCAAGACCGACCGCGAAGTGCACGCGGAGTGGAAGAACGAAATCACCGCGCGCTACGAGGAGCAGGAGAAGGCGATCGGCACGCGCGTGGAAGGGCAGAAGCTCACCTCGATCGGATTTTACAACTATTTCCCCCACTGGAACGCGAAGGGCGACGGGCTTTTCTTCGTCAGCAACGGCAAGCGCGACGACTTCCGCGCGGGCATCCGCCTCCTCAAGCTCGAGGACACGGCCAAGAAGGAAGAGGATCGCCTCGTCCCCATTCCCGGCGCGCGCGGGCACTTCGACGTCGCGCCCGACGACAGCACCTTCCTGTTTTCCTCGGCGAAGAACACGGACAAGGACGGCATGCGCAAGCTGGACGTCTACCAGGCCAACCTGCGCCGCGAGGGCGAGCTGCTGGAGCGCAAGGATCCCACGGAGAAGCGTTACACGCGCGACTTCAACGCCGTGCACGCGAGCTACAGCAAGGACGGGAAGCGGGTCACCTTCGTGCGCGGCGGGGCCTCCAACTTCCGGCTCTACGTCGCGCCCGTGCCCGAGGGCGATTCGCTCGCGGCGGACGACGCGACCGCGATCTTCCCGCCCGAGGATTCGCTGGCCGGGCGCTTCGGCTTCAACCTCTACACGCCGCGCTTCTCCCCCGACGGGTCGCGCATCCTGTTCTCGTACTTCGACGGCGTCACGCGCAACGTGGGAATCGTGGACGCGGACGGCAAGAACTTCCGCCCCGTGCTCGCGGGTCCGCAGGACGAGCGCGACCCGGAGTGGGCTCCCGACGGCAAGTCCTTCTACTACGTCTCTGACGAGACGGGCGTCTACAACATCCGCCGCCATTCCCTCGAGAGCGGATCCGACGCGGCGATCACCAATGTGCTCGGCGGCGCCTTCGTGCCCGCCGTCTCACCCGACGGCGCGAAGTTGGCCTACGCAGGGTACGACAAGGACGGCTTCTCGATCTACCTGATCGACACGACTTCCCTCGCGGCCGCCGCACCGCTGGTAGCTGCGAAGGAAGGCGGAAACCCTGCGTCGGCAACGATCGCCCCCCGCCTCTCCGAGGCCTTGGAGGCCCGCCAGGCGCATGAAGCGCATCCCTCATCGGCGGTGGAACCGCTCGACCTCGGGGGCCACGACGCGCCTTACGTTCCCGTGCCCACCCGCGGCGTGCTCACGCCGATCATCTTCGGGCAGGAGGCCATCGCCTCCACGCGCGAGAAGGGCGTGATTCCCAAGGACGGCGTGACCAAGTGGCTGGCCGGCGCGTCGGGCTACCTCACCGATCCCGTGCTCAAGAACGAACTGAGCGGCGCGCTGCTGGTGGAGATCGGCCACGGCATCGACTACTTCGGGAACCACAGCGCCTTCATCTCGCCCGACAAGGAGTCGCAGTTCTTCCTCGCGCTCGCCAACCACGCCACGCCGGTGACCCTGGGCGTCTCGTTCTTCCGCGGGAACCTCGCCAGCTACGACTCGACGCTCGAGCGCGACGTGTCCATGCCGGGCGGCGTCACGATCGACTCCCTCCGTCGTCGTCAGGATTACGCGCTGACGTTCCGGGGACTGGAAGCCTCCGCGGGCTACGACCTGTTCGACGCGGCCTCCGTGGGCGAATCGGACAAGGGCAGCTTCGCGCGGGTGGCCGCCGGCTACAACTGGAACGACTTCAACTTCTACGACCTCGGCGGCGGCCAGAGCTTCGCCTTCACATACTACAAGCGGCTCTACGTTTCGACCTTGGTCAGCCTCTACGGTTCCGACTACAACGACAAGGGACTGGTCGCGCCCTCGGGCTTCGCCGCCTACCTCGGCCACACCTTCAGCCGCAACGACCTGTTCAGCTGCACGAGCAACTACACCAGCGACTGCTTCGAGTTCAGCGGCGGCGCGCTAACGCCCAAGTACCGCCGGTACGACCTGCACGACTTCGACCTGGGCGCGACCTACGGAACGCCCATGCCGTGGGCGAAGAACAGCGCGCTGGTGATGTCCGCCTTCGCCTCCAGCGTGGCGGGCCTGTCGAAGAACCATATCGCGACGGACTCGTCGAGCGACTTCTTCGAGCGCGGCCTGCTGGTGCGCGGCTACCCGTACCTCCGCGACATCGAGAACCTCGCGCTGCACGGCACCAACACCTTGATGCTGAGCGCGGACTTCAACCAGCCCATCCTGCCGGACTTATACCGCCGCTGGTGGATCCTGTTCGCGGAGGACGTGTACGCCAATGTGTTCTGGGAGTCGGGCCGCGCCTGGAACGGTTCGCCCTTCGACAAGACGCTGGTCGCGCCTTCGGCGTGGACGCCGGGCAAGCGCGACGACGGCTGGTTCCAGAGCGTAGGGCTAGGGATCAAGGTCAACGCCCGCATCTACCACAACTACCCCTTCCTCGGCTACGTGGAGGCGGCGCGCGCGCTGTCGGGAATCCCCGACGGCCGCGGCGGGTTCATCGCGCTCGACGACGTGAGCCTCTTCGGCTTCGACCTGCCGGTGACGCAGGTGCGCTTCGGCGTCACCTTCGGCCTCTACAACGGCCTCCTGGGCGAACGCGCGCGCCGCGACGCGCGCCACCCTTTGAACCCGAGATCGCCCTTTGCCGCGAACCCCTAAGGCCTTTGCCTACGTCAATGGGCGCGTCGTGCCCGCGGAAAAGGCCACTGTGTCGGTGTTCGACCGCGGGCTGGTGCTGGGCGACGGGTTGTTCGAAACGCTGCGCGCGCGCGGAGGCAAGCCCGAATTCCTGCCGCTGCACTATCGTCGCCTCGCGAAGTCGGCGAAGCGCCTGCGCATCGCCGTGCCGGCGACCGAAATGCGCCTGCGCGCGATCATCGCGGAGCTTTGCCGCAAGAGCCGCATGGATGACGCGGCGGTGCGCATCACGCTCACCCGCGGGCGCTATGCGGGAGGGCTCGCCATCGACCCCGCGGTCCCGCCCACGCTCATCGTCGTCGTGATGCCCGTCTCGCCGCTTCCCGCCGCCGTCGAGAAGCGCGGCGTGAAGGTGGCGATTTCGTCGATCAACAAGGCGGCAGCCTCGGGCCTCGACCCCCGTGTGAAATCGCTCAACTACCTCGCCAACATCTTCGCCAAGGCCGAGGGCGATGCGCGCGGCTGCTACGAGGCCATCCTGCTCGGGGCGCGCGGCGAGATCGCGGAACTGTCGACGTCGAGCTTCTTCTGTGTGATCCGCGAAGGGGTGCGCGACGTCGTCGTCACGCCGCCCATCGACACCGGAATCCTGCCGGGCATCACGCGCCAGGTGCTGCTGCGCGAGATGAAGCGCGAGCGCATTCCGTTCCGCGAGGGCGACGTCTTTCCCGCCGACGCTCGGCGCATGACGGAAGCGCTGCTCTGCTCCTCCGTCCGCGGACCGGTTGCGATCACGCGGATCGAAGGCCGTAAGATCGGAAAGGGCGTTCCGGGACCGGTGTTCGCGAAGCTGCTGAGCCTCTATGCGAAGGCATGCGAGAAAGAAGTTACGAGTTACGAATGACGAGTTACGAATTGGGCGCGCCCTGACCGAATTTGATTTTTCACCGTGACCTGGATGGATCCGATAATTCGCATTATTTCATCGACATCTTCTAGTAGTTCGACCGCCAAAGTTTCCGACAGATAACCAGAGGCCCTGAGAAGTCGAATCCAGTATGAAGTTTCTCGAGCCTCCTTGTAAGCGATCGTTATTTTCGCATAAAAATCCGCGCGAGATTGCCCGCCCGATGCTTCCTCGACATTGGCACCGATTGAAGTTGCGCTTCGGATAAGCTGCCTGGAGAGGATATACTCCCTCTGCTCCTGTATCAGGCTTTTCCCAACCCCAATATCCGCAATGAAAAAGCGAAGCTCTTTTGCGCAATGATGCTTTCACCCTTCATATCATGCTCTCTGGTTTTATGCGCAGGATCACGCATCACCAGACCCGGGTGCAAACTTCGCGCCAAGCCCAGCCGGCTCCTTATTCGTCACTCGTAATTCGTAACTCGTAACTGAAAAGCTCTATGCCCGAACCCCTGCCACCGCCCAATCCCACGGATAGGGATCCTTCATCCAGCGCGGAGGATCGGCGAACTCGGTGCTCCAGTCGTATTCGACCTTCTCCACCGTCACATCCTTGAATCCCGCCGCGCGCAGCGTGACGTCCAGCTCCTCCTTCAGCCAATGTTTTGTCGGCACGCCATCGATGGAGAGGAGTCCGGCCAGCACGCCCTTCCCGGACGGAAGCGACGTCGCGGCGGCGACTCGCGTGCGCGGCGAACGTCGCAGCCACTCCGCCCTCCTGGCGTGAGCATACAGCGAGGACTCGAGCGAAGGCACGAGCAGCAGGAGCCCGCCACCCGGCTTCAGCATCCCCGAGAGCCCCTTCAGGATTCCCGCGCGCATCTTTTCCGACGGCATGATCAGCACGTTCGTGCACAGGACGAAGTCCGCCTTGCCCTGCGCGACCTTTTCCCTGGAGAGGTCGCCCTTGTGGAACTGGACGTTCTTCAGGTTTCCGTGCAAGGCCTTCGCGTGCCGGATGCACTCGGCGGAAAGGTCCGCGGCGCGCACCGTCCTGAACCGCTTGGAGAGGGCGGGCGCGTATTTGCCCACGCCGCATCCCACGTCGAAGGCCGTGCCGCGCGGGGAGGCGAAGCGGTCGAGGTGGCGCAACATCACGCCGTTGCGATCACTCGCCAGCGAGTCGAAGATTTCCCCGTCGTAGTCGCGCGCGACGCGGTCCCAATATTTCTCGTCCATGCGACAATGATAACTGTTCCGGAAATTATCGTGCGAAGGTCACTCTTCTTCGCTTCCACCCGCGAGCCGCACGTCCTCGGCTTGCAGGCCCTTCTTGCCCCGCACGGCCTCGAACTCCACCTCGGCGCCTTCCGGCAGCGTGCGCAGGCCGTTCGCCTGGATCGCGTTGTAGTGGACAAACACGTCCTCTCCGCCCTCCACGCCGATGAACCCGAAACCCTTGGCCTCGTTGTAGAACTTCACGATCCCCTTCACGTCGCCCTCCCGGCGCCGAAAACTTCCCGGCGCGCTTCGCCAACTTAGCTTTGGGACATGGAATGGAAAACCGCCGAGCTGCAAGTGCGCGCCCCGCGCCGCGGCCTGCACGAGTTCACCCGCGAAGTCGCGGCGGAGCTGGAGCGCTTCGGCATGCGCGAGGGCATGCTCCATCTTTTCATCCGTCACACCAGCGCCTCGCTGTGCATCAGCGAGAATTACGATCCCACCGCGCGCCGCGACCTCGAGGCCTTCCTGGATCGCCTCGCGCCCGATGGCGAGCCCTGGCACGCGCACACGCTCGAAGGCGACGACGACTCCCCGTCGCACATGCGCTCGATCGTCACGGGAACCAGCCTCTCGATTCCCGTGGGCGACGGGAAGATGCTGCTCGGCAGGTGGCAAGGCATTTACTTGTGCGAACACCGCAAACATCCGGAAATGCGCACGATCTTGGTCCGGGGATTGAAGGCAGCGTAGGGGCGCCGCATGCGCCCTGGCCGCCAAATCCGTGGTCTCCAGCGACCACGAACAATTCGACGACCGCAGCGAAAACCCCCGCACACCCTGAAAATTCTACCTTCCCCCTCCCCGGGCACCCGTAGCTCAGCTGGATAGAGCGTCGCCCTCCGAAGGCGAAGGCCACACGTTCGAATCGTGTCGGGTGCACCACTTCCTCATTTTTTCCGGGCCCCAAGCCTCCATCCGCCTTCGCCGGCCTTGCGAATCGTCGCGAGTCCCTCCGCCAACCGCCGCTTCTCCGCGACGGGCAGCCGCTTTACCCAATATTCCAGCCGCAACGCGTCGCCGTGCCCGCCGACACGCCGCTTCCACACGCACGTCACCGGGCGCCGCGCGGCCACCACGTATTTCGCGCCCTTGCCCGCGTTGTGCTCCGCCACCCGCCGCGCCACCGAAAGCGCGATTCCGCAATACAGGCTGCCGTCATGACAACGCACGAGATAAACGTTCCAGGCGGACATGATGCGGGGGGTTTTCTTCGGGGTCGGGCGGATTGGTCGTGGCCGGGTCTTGGTCCACGGGTTTTCGGGGGGACGGTAGTTCGGGCCGGGGGGTCCCGAGTCGGGCGGGGAGGGTGTAAAAGTGTGACAACGGATGAATGGACGCCCCGAAATCTGGCGGTTTACCCGGAAAATCGCCTTCCGAAGCAGGGGTTGGCCGTTGAAATAGGTGAAGTTCGGCGCTATTTGTTGATTTTTCCCCGATTCCTTGTGCAAACCCCGCTTTTTGCTTCTACCTTATGCTCTGAGTCCTCTTGAAGTTCATGTGCCCAGAGTAAAGGCCGCTCCATTTGGATTTCGATCCAACCCCGTCAAGGAAAAGTGTGTATGAATCTGTTCGTCGGTAACCTCGCTTGGGCCACCACCCAGGCCGATCTGGAAGCAGCCTTTGGCTCGTATGGTGAAGTGTCCTCGGCCAAGATCATGACGGATCGCGAGACGGGCAAGTCCCGTGGTTTCGCGTTCGTCGAGATGCCCAATGACTCCGAGGCCCGCAAGGCCGTCGAGGAGCTGAACGGCAAGGACCTCAAGGGCCGCGCCATCAACGTGAACGAAGCCCGTCCCCGCGAAGAGCGTCCGCGCTCCGGCGGCTTCGGCGGCGGCGGCGGCGGTGATCGCGGCGGCTCGCGCCGCTGGTAAGCTTTCTCGCCTAACGGCTTGAAACGAGAAGGGACCCGCAAACGCGGGTCCCTTTTTCGTTCCGTTATTTCATCCGGTAATCGACGTCCACGGAAGCGGAGAAGGTCAGCAGCCCGGCCTCGACCTGCGCGCCGCCGCCCGCGTCGGCGGCCTTGAAGGCGCGCGCCTCCACGTACATCGGCATCGGCGGGGCGCTCGCGCCCTGCATGCGGATCGCGACCGCCTCGCTGCACGACCGTCCCGCCGCCGCGCAGATCTTCGCCGCGTTGTCGCGCGCGTCGCGCACGGCCAGCGCCAGCGCCTCGCGGCGCAGGCTGTCCGCGCCCGAGTGCATCATCTGCAGGCCGCCCAGGCCCGTCACCGGCGCCGCGAACAAATCCTCCGTCAGGCTCTCCACCTTCGACAGGTCGCGGATGGTGATCTCGAGCGACTGCGAGGCGGTGTAGCCGCGGAAGATGCGCTTGCCGTCGGTCCAGTCGTACTCGGGATTCACGCTGAGGCGGCCGGTGCGAAGGTCGTCCGAAGAGCGTGCCGCCTTGCGGCCGGCCTTCACGATCGCATCCATGGACTTGCGCGTCTCCGCGGCGGCTTCCTTCACGGTCTTGCGGGTGAAGGTGGCCTCGGCCGTGATCACGGCCATGTCGGGCGCGACCTTGATCTCGCCGGTGCCGGTGACGCTGACCCCCGCCTGCGCGGGGGCAGGCAGCGCGGGAGGTTGGGCCGAGGCCGAAGCAGCGAGCGTTGTGAGCAGCGCGAAGGCGGAAAGCGAAAGAGTTTTGGCACGGGTCATGATGTCCTCCGGGTTTTCGCGGGAGAAGATACAAGGGCTCGGAAAGGGAGACAGCCGCGGCGCGGCGCCTATGGGCGTGAGATTCGTCACGGCGATTCTACGTTTCGCGCGATGATCCACCGCCTGTGCAGGCGTCACGCCCTTGTCGGAGCCCTCGCGCTGCCGCTGGCCGCTTGGCTATCGGGGTGCGGCGCCACGGTCATCGAAAGCATCCACGCTCACGTTGTCGAGGCCCCGATCCTGTCGGAACCCGTCCCCCGCGAGCAGGGCCTCGCGGGATACCTCGGCGTGAGGACCGGATACTCCTCCCAAACCGTATTCCATGCCCTCAAGGAAGGCCCGGACAACTACGATGTCCACTGGAACAAGGCGTCCGTCGCGGTCGACGGCGGTCTGCGCTTCGACCTCGAACCCGAGTTCCCCGGGAAACCCTCGATGGCCGACATCTTCTTCAAGGCGGGGGTCGACCCCGAGCGGCATGGAGTGGCCTTGGGGATGCTGGGCGTGGGCCTGACCTCTTCGCCCTGGCTCCTCAATCTCCGCTTGGCCACGGCCTTGGGAGTCCATCGCTACGACTCTCGCATCGAATACGCCGTCGTCTCCTGCGGCACGGGCTGCGACACCCTCCCGGGCGAGACGATCCGGAAGGATACCTTGGCCCAGGTGTGGATCTGGAGCGCGACGCTTTGGCCAACGCTGTGCGATCCGGGGGCCCCCTGCGTCGAGCCTTACATCGGGGCGCAATACGGGATCACGTTCGTCAAGAACGGCTTGTCGTTCGACGGCACGGCCTGGACGGGCGGGCTGCGGCTTTCGAAGGGTCCCCTTGCGCTGGTTGGGGGCGCGCACCTCCGCAGGATGCAGAAGGAGGGAGTCGACATGCGCTACTGGAGCGCGGACGCCCGCCTTGAGTACGCCTTCCGGCGAAGGAAGTGAAGTTCGCCTACCCCGGCTTGCGGAAGCAGAACGCGCCGTAGCGCCAGGTGCCGCGCTTGAGCGTCGGGTACTGATGATAAATCGCCCACGCGTTCTGCATCTTCTCCTCGCCCAGGAGTCCGAGCGCGCGCAGAAGCCGGCGCCAAGGCACGATGAGCGGACCCAGGCGGAAGATCTTCCACGCATGGGGCAGCACGTCGGGCGTGATGTCCTCGGCATGGACGACCTCGAGCCCCGCGCGCTCCGCGAACGCGGTCACGTCGTCGAAGGAGCAGAAGTGAGGCACCGCCCAGCCCTTGAGGAAGAGTGCGAAGGCGCGCGCCTCGGCGGCGCCGGCGGGCGCGCGGCCCGAGAATCCGTCGGCGAGCACGAGGCGGCCGCCCGGCTTCAGAAGCGGGGCCATGCCCCGGATCCATGCCTCCTTGTCGGGCGCGTAGCAGAAGCTCTCCAGCGCCCAGATCACGTCGAAGGATTCGGGCTTGAAGGCGGGCATGGTATAGTCGTTGGCGACGAAGTTCGCCGGCGTGCGCGCGAGGCCCGTTGGCGCGGGGGCGATGCCGCGCGGCGTCTCCGCGGGCGTGCCCCATTTCGCCGCGTCGGCAAGGGCGAAGGCGCGCGCGATGCGCGCGTGCAGCGGGACGAGGTTGATGCCGACGCAAAAGGCGCCGGCCTCCCGCGCGAGCAGGATGGACGAACCGCCCATGCCGCAGCCCGCGTCGAGGACGCGAAGCGGCGCGCGGGAGGAATTGGCCGGCAGCAATCCCGCGAGCTTCGCGAGATGACGGGTCATGTGGCCGGTGGGGCTGCTTCCGGGAGGCAAGTCCCGGTCGAAGCCGTAGTGCATGTGGTGATGCTTCCGCGTGCCGTAGAACTTGAGGTAGTCCCGGGTGGTGTCCTCGAAGTAGCTGCGGACGCGGGCTTTCACCGCGCCGGCGCGCTCAGACATCCAGCTCGCTGACGAGGTGCGCGTTCTCCTCGATGAAGCGGCGGCGGGGTTCGACTTCCTCGCCCATCAGCATCGTGAAGATGCGGTCGGCTTCCACCAGGTCCTCCATCGTCACCTTCTTCAGGATGCGCGAGGCGGGATTCATCGTGGTCACCGCCAGCTGCTCGGGGTTCATTTCGCCCAAGCCCTTGTAGCGCTGCATGTAAAGGCCCTTCTTGTCGCCGATCTCGGCGAGGATGAGGTCCTTCTCCGCCTCGTCGAAGGCGTACTTCTCCACCTTGCCCGCCTTGATCTTGTAGAGCGGCGGCTGCGCGAGGTAGAGCACGCCCGCGTCGATCAGCGGCTTCATGTAGCGGCAGAAGAAGGTGAGCAGCAGCGTCTGGATGTGCGAGCCGTCGACGTCGGCGTCGGTCATAATGATGATCTTGTGGTAGCGGAGCTTCTCGAACTTGAAGCCGCCGCCCTCTCCGTCGGAGTCGCCGAGGCCGCAGCCGATGGCCTGCGCCATGGTCGCGATCTCCTCGTTGGCGAGGATCTTGTCCATGCGCGCCTTCTCGACGTTCAGGATCTTGCCCTTGAGCGGGAGGATGGCCTGGAAGCCGCGGTCGCGGCCCTGCTTCGCGCTGCCGCCCGCGGAGTCGCCCTCGACCAGGTACAGCTCGCACTCGGCGGGGTTGCGCGACGAGCAGTCGGCCAGCTTGCCGGGCAGGCCGCCGCCCTCGAGGACGCTCTTGCGGCGCGCCATCTGGCGCGCCTTGCCGGAATCGAACTCCTCGCGGCCGATCGAGGTGCCGAGCGCCATCACCAGATTGCCGATCTGCTCGGAACCCAACATGCGATCGAAGCGGGCGCGTTCGACATTGAGGATCTTGCCGCGCAGCGGCAACACCGCCTGATTGCCGCGATCGCGGCCTTGCGAGGC
>DATAHJ010000102.1:0-4799 GCA_036263275.1 Fibrobacteria bacterium
AGGGCTTCGAGGCGCTGCCGGACTTCGACGCGGAAGCCTGGGCGCGCGTGAAGGCGGAGGAGGACGCGAAGATCGTCCCGCTCGAGCCCGGCCTGATCGCGGGCTCGGACATCGACGCGCAGGCCGTGACGGCCGCGCGGGCCAACATCGCGCGCACGCCCTTCGCAGGCAAGCTCCCGATCGGGCGCGCGGACTTCCGCGAACTGGAGGGCCCCTACACGGGCTCCGTGATCGTCGTGAATCCGCCCTACGGCACGCGCATCGGCGCGGACGGGAGCACGGGAGCAGGCAGCGAAGCGAAGCCCGGCGACGACCCGGCCCTGCACAAGCTCTACCAGGACTTCGGCTATTTCCTCAAGATGCGCTGCGCGGGCGCGCGCGCTTGCGCGCTGTTCCCCGACCCGGCCTACGAGAAGGACGTTTGGTTCAAGCCCTTGCGCGGCATGTGGCTCGACAACGGCGCCCTGAGCGTGCGGGCGAACGTGTACGAAGTCACGGTGTCCGCGCCGCGCTGAAACACCGCCAACGAATAAGGGCGGCCCGTAGGCCGCCCTTCGCCAGCGGGGGCATGGTCCTCGCCCGACGCTAGAAATTGAACACCGGCATGAAGTAGACGAACCAGCCGTTCTCATTGGGGTTCGCGCTGCCCAGCTTCGCCACGGGAAGCTTGTAGGCCGAGGCGTCGGGCACGAAGGCCGCCGCGCCGATCACGATGTTGGACTTCGGATAGAGCGACAGGTGGACCTCCGCGTCCACTTCCTGGCCGTACGGGTCGTCGGCGCCGGAAGGCGCGTTCTGCGGGGTGAAGTAGTGATACTGTCCCTTGAGCGTGGCGGAACGCGTCTCGCCCTTCCAAAGCAACGCCTCGACGTCCGCCCGGTAATCCACGACACCGTAGCGGGGATTGGAAACGAAGTAATCCATCCACCCGAAGTAGTGGTGCGCGAAGTAGTAGTTGGCGCGGTACGTCGTGTAATTGTCGTCCGTCTGGTCGTCGTCACCGCTCATGGCATCCAGGCCGATGTTGGCCTTCACCGTGGGCAGCACGATGCCGGCGCGCAGGGCGATCTGCCATGCGGAGCTGTTCTTCGAGCCCTTGTAGCGGATGGTACCGCCCTGCCAGAGGACTTCTTCCTCGAAGGCGAACATTCCGAAGGTTCCCTGCGTGCGCTGGCCGAGATAGAACAGGTCGTAGCTGGTGGAGGAATCGCCGCTGTAGACGGTGCGAAGGCGGCTCTGGTCATAGAAGCCCGAGGCCTCCACGGTCAGGTTCTCGCCCACCTTGCGGTTGTAGTGGATGCCGGAAAGAACGAGGCGATCTCCCGTGGCCGAATCGGTCTGTTTCGAGCCAAGGGTGGAGGTCAGGCTGTCGCTGACCAAGTAGGAGAACACCGTCAGGTCGGCGTTGTCCATGCCCCAGTTGGCCGAGACGCCGTCGAAGGCGCGCGAGGTCGGCGACCATTCCAGCGTGGAGAGATAGCGGCCGGCGCCCAGCTGCATTTTCTGGCGACCCACGGCGACCTTCACCGGGCCTTCCTGCACGGCGAAGTATCCCTGGATCAGGTCGACGCCCTTGGAGTTGGCGGTGGAGGCCGTGTGCGGCGCCGAGGCGGTGCCCGCCTCGCTGCCGAAGGTGCGCGAATCCTGGAACTCGACCTTGACTTCGGTGTTGAGCGAGGGCGTGGCGGTGAACCCGAGGCGCGTGCGCAGTTGCGTGCTCATCAGCGTCTTGTTGGCGGACGTGTCGCGCAGCGCCTTGTGGTCGATCTCCGTGCGCGTGCGCACCTGCCCGAAGAAGGCGGGCTGGGGAACGGCGAAGGGCGAACCCTCCGGCGGCGTGGCGTGCAGGGACGCCGCGAGGGCGAATGCGCCCGTGACGGCGATCTTGGAACGGTGGCTTCTCATGGTCTCTCCTTGTCGTGGTGGTGCGGGTGGCGGTTGGATTCGTGTGGACGGGTTTTTATCGGCAAGTCTTCTCCCTGGGCGGCGCAGGAACGCGCCGCTTGTCGGGGCGCAGCATGCCGCGCCCGTACAGTTCAACGATGTGGCTAGGCGGCCTGGCGGGCGTGTCCCGTGGAAATCAGGTAATGCACCAGTTTCTTGCGCAGCGCCGCGTAGGCGGGATCTTCGAGCAGCGACTCGCGCGTGCGCGGGCGCGCGATGTCGACGGCGACGTCCTCCGCGACGGTGGCGCGGGGGCCGTTGCTCATCAGCAGGATTCGATCGGAGAGGAAGATCGCCTCGTCGACGTCGTGCGTGATCATGATCACGGTCTTGCGCGAGCTTTCCCAGATGCGATTGAGTTCGTCCTGCATGCCGCCGCGCGTGAGCGCATCCAGCGCGCCGAAGGGCTCGTCAAGGAGCAGCACATCCGGGTCCGCGGCGAAGGCGCGCGCGATGCCCACGCGCTGCTTCATGCCGCCGGAGATCTCGGAAGGCTTCTTGTGCGCGTGCGCGCCCAGGTGGACCATCTCGACGAGGCGCATCGCCTCGTCCTTGCGCCACGCGCGCGGCTTGTCGGGGTGCTTGCCGTCCACGGCGAGGCGGACGTTGTCGACGACGGAGAGCCAGGGCAGGAGCGAATGCGACTGGAACACCACGGCGCGGTCGAGGCCGGGGCCGTCGACCTCGCGGCCGCCGACGAGCACGTGGCCGTGCGTCGGCGCGGCGAGGCCCGCGACGATGTTGAGGAGCGTGGACTTGCCGCAGCCGGAGTGGCCGATGAGGCTCACGAACTCGCCGCGCGCGATCTGCAGGTCCACGTTGTCGAGCGCGTGGTAGCGCGCGGCGCCCGATCCGAAGACCTGGTGGATGCCTTCGAGATGGACGAAGCGTGCGTCGGCGCGGGTCGTTTCCTGGGAAGTCATGCTGTTTCTTTCGTCCGGTCGGTGCCGTCAGTCGAACTTCGTTCCGAACAGCCGGGCGAGGCCGGCGATGAGCCGGTCGAGCAGCAGGCCCACGAGGCCCACGTACACCACCGACACCACGATGTCGCTCATGCGCGAGCTGTTCCAGGAGTCCCAGATGAAGAACCCGATACCCACGCCGCCGGTCAGCATCTCGGCGGCCACGATGGCCAGCCAGGCCATGCCGATGGAGATGCGCAGGCCGGTGAAGATGTACGGGGCCGCCGCGGGAATGAGAACGAGGAAGAAGTAGCGCGGGCCGCGCACGCGGTACACCCGGGCGACGTTCTGGTAGTCGGCGGGGATGCGCATCACGCCCACGGAAGTGTTGATGAGAATCGGCCACACCGCGGTGATGAAGATGACGAAGATGGCGGAAGGGTTGGCCTGGTTGAAGGTGGCCAGCGAAAGCGGCAGCCACGCGAGCGGCGGGATGGTGCGCAGCACCTGGAAGATGGGATCGAGCGCCTTGTGCGCGAGCACCGACTTGCCGATGATGATTCCGAAGAGCACGCCGAAGACGGCGGCCAGCGCGTAGCCCTGCGCCACGCGCTGGAGCGAAGCCCACAGTTGCCAGCCGAGCCCCTTGTCGTTGGGGCCGTTGTCGAAGAACGGGTGGGCGATGTAGGTCCACGACTCCGTCACCGTCTGTACGGGGCCGGGCAGGGTCACGCCCTCACGCTTGCTGTAGGCTTCCCAGACGAAACCGAGAAGGACCAGCGCCAGAAGGGGCATCAGGAAGGTCTGCGCCGCGCGGCGGCGGCGCAGGGCCTTCTCCGGATCTTCCATCTCCTGGGCCGCGGCCGGCAAGGGAGCGGCAGCCTCGGCTTGGGCCTTCGGCTCCGTCTGCGGGATGGCGTTGCTGTCGAGGATCATGGCAACTTCTCCGTGGTCGATGCGTTGAAGCTCACAGCTCACGGCTTACAGCAGGCAGGGAAGTGGGCCGCTCCCCGCTGTGCGCTGTAAGCTGTCCGCTGTGCGCTACTTCTTCCCGTCCAGCCTCTTGATCTTCAGCTTGGCGAGGTAACCCTCCGGATCATCCGGATCGAAGACCACGCCGTCGAAGAAGGTTTCCTTGCCGCGCGAATCGGAGCCGGGAATCATGCCGGCCTGGCCGATCTCCCGGGCCGCTTCCTTCCAGAGGTCGGCGCGATTGACTTGCGCGATCACCTTGTCGTAGTCCACGCCCTTGGGCAGGAAGCCCCACCGGCGCGTCTCGGCGAGGAACCACTTGTCATGGCTCTTGTAGGGGAAGGAGGCGTGGTCGCGCCAGAACTTCATGTACTCGCCCTTCTTGGAGGGCTTGCCGTCGCCGTACTCCGTGACGCCCTTGAGGCGCGGCAGGATGTCGCCGACCTGGCAGTTGATCCACTGCTTCTGCGACAGCAGCTTCGCCATCTCCTCGGCGTTCTCGGGCTTGTCGGCCCACATCTGCGCCTCCATGATGGCCTTGAGGATGGCCTTCGCCGCGATGGGGTGCTCGTCCACCCAATCCTTGCGCATGGCGAAGGATTTCTCGGGATGATCCTTCCAGATCTCCTGCGTTTGCACGGCGGTGACGCCGATCTTCTGGTTGATGAGCTGCTGGTTCCACGGCTCGCCCACGCAGAAGGCGTCCATGTTGCCCACGCGCATGTTGGCGACCATTTGCGGCGGCGGAATCACGATGGTGTTCACATCGTTGTCGGGATCGATGCCGGCGGACGCGAGCCAGTAGCGGATCCAGTAGTTGTGCGTGCCGGTGGGAAAGGTCATCGCGACGGTGAGGGGAACCTTGCGTTTCTTGCCCATCTCGACGTAGGGCTTGAGGACCTTGGCGTCGGTGGAGATCTTGAGGTCGGCATACTTCGCCGCGACAGAGATGGCCTGGTTGTTAAGGTTGAGTCGCGCGAG
>DATAHJ010000103.1:0-2604 GCA_036263275.1 Fibrobacteria bacterium
GAACAAAAAAACCTTCCGTTTGTAGCGGAAGGTTTTTTTGTTCAACCCCATCTTGATCCCGACAGGTCCCCCCTCCGGGGGGCAAGGGGGGTGCGTTAAAGGCGGCCCTTTTTCGCGCCGCGCAGAAGCGAGGAAATCTGCTTGGCCGACATCTCCGCCTCCTTCTTGCGGGGCTTGGGAGCGCAGTCGACGCACAGCGGGACGTATTCGTTCGACACCGACACCGCGCCCTCGTGGCGGCCCGTCTCGGTGACGTGGTACTTCAGCGTGGGCTTCTCCTGCTTGCAGCGATGGCAAATCGCGAGGACGGGAAGACGTTCGCCGCTGGCGGTCTTTTCCTTGGTCTTGTCCTTGCGGGAGATCTCGTAGGCGCGGCTCAGCGACTGGTTCTTGCGCAGAAATCGGTCGTGAAGGTCCTGATCTTCGGCCATGATTCGCCTCCTTGTTCCACCTGAAAACACGCCCGGATCGAAGCGAACCGGGGTTCAGAAATTACTTCCTGAGAACCGCGACGAACAGGGAAAACGTGATTCGAAAGGGCTTTTCAGGCGTAAAACCCCGCTCAAGCGGGGAATATCGTCTCGAAATCGAGCGCGTCCCAGGCCGCTTGGGCCAGCAGGAAGCGGCCCATCGACGTGGGCTTCAAGGCCTGGACATGCAGGGCGCGCTTCTCGCCATTGCCCTTGCGATGCGCCTCGAGGAACCCTTGGACCGGTGTATTCAAGTCGACGACGCGCACGCGCGGGCCGACGAGCTCCGCGAGGCCGGCGTTGAAGCTATCCGCCGCCGCGCGCGACTCGGTCGGCAGGAAGGACGCGCACAGCGCCGCCACGGCCACGTCGGCCTGGGTCTTGAGCAAAAGCAACTGGACGAGATCGCGCAGGCGCGCCAGCGCGCGCGCAGGATCCTCGCCCCGCAGCGCGTCCGCATGGCCCACGCCGAGAAGGACGAAGTCCGGCGCCTTGCCGATCAGCGCGGGCGCGTCGCGCAGCGCGTCCTCCGTCGTGAATTCCGCCGTGCCGCGCACCGACGAGCGGAACGACGCGGCGGGACGCCTCAGCGTGAGCAGTTCGACGAGCGTGTCGCCGTATCCTTCCGGCGCGCACAGCACGCCGTCTCCGCAGAACACGAGATTCTTCACTCTCTCTCCCGCGAAACCTGTGACGAAGGAAAACCCGCACCTGCCGAACCGTCGAAAGTGGTGGGCCCACTCCGGCTTGAACGGAGGACCGGGCGATTATGAGTCGCCTGCTCTAACCAACTGAGCTATGGGCCCCGGGGCGGAAAGGTAATTTTCCCCCATGTCCTTCGACCTCTACTGGCGCCTCCTCGGCCTTCCGCTCTCGCGGCTCAAGGGCTTCGTGGTCGATGCGATCCCGTTCTCGGTCGTGGAACTCGCGCTGTGGGTGGGGACGGGGGCCACGCTGGTGTTGCTGCTTTCGTTCGTGTTCCGTCGCGGTTTGCTTCGGGGCAAGCGCCTCCGCATCGCCTCGCTTTTGCTGGGCCCCGTGTTCCTGGTCGCGCTCGGACTCGGCCAGGGCGCGTTCCCGTGGAGCCTTGCGCCCAGCGCCCTGCGCGAGCCGTTGGCGCGCCGCCTGGGCACGGACAGCCTTCCGGAGGATAGTTTCCGCGCCTGGGCCGAAGCCCGCGCCGAGGCCCTGCGCGATTCGCTGAACACACCGGAGGGCTGGGCGCGCTATCGCACGCTCGACGAACACATCGCGCTGCGCGCCTGCGACACGCTGCTCGACGGCGTGCTGGCGGGCCTCGGCCTGCCGCCGGGCCGCAAGGTGCGCGCCTTCAAGGACATGGGACCGTGGACGAGCACCATGGGCTTGGCCTACGGCGGCCCGGCGTTCCACGACCCGTTCTTCGGCGAGATCGCGATCGTCAAGGATCGCGACATGCCCGCGCCGCTCCACTGGCGGCTGATCGCCGCCTGCCACGAGGCGGCGCACGCCAAGGGCTTCACGCGCGAGATGGACGCGGAGATCCTGACCCAGCTTGCGCTGGCGGGCGCTGCCGACCCGCGCTTGCGCGAACTGGGCGACATTCATTTCCTGCGCAAGACCGGCGTCGCCCTGAAATGGCCCGACAGCCTGATCGCGGAATCGCGCAGGGTTCGGGCCGCGCGCGAGGCCGCCGAGGCGCGCCAGCCCGTGGTGCGCGCGCTGCGCGAACTGGGCGAAAAGTACGGCGTGCACAACGAAGGCGCGAAGTACGGCGAGCGCGAGGCGCACGATACGTGGAACCCGCGCCATCCCTTCTTCGCCACCGTGCGCGCGGCGGAGCGCAAACTGGACGCGGAGCACAACCGTTGAAGAAGGCGCGCAACGGCCGCAAGCCGCGCGGGCTCGGCCTGCCTCCGCAGCCCCGCCCGGAATATCCGGTGGACGAAGAGCTCGACCTGCACGGCATGGCCGTGGATGAAGCGCTCGCCGCGACGGAAAGCCTGCTGCGGCGCCATAAGGCCGGTGCGCAGGTACGGCTCATCCACGGCCACAGCAACCGCGGCCCCGACTCGATCCGGACGCGCATCCGGGTGGCCCTCGAAAGCGTTTGGCGCGCGCGCGTGAGGCGCTTTCGCACGGATTTCCACAATCC
>DATAHJ010000104.1:0-8682 GCA_036263275.1 Fibrobacteria bacterium
GTGCACCTCGCCAAGCGCAAGGTGCCGCTCGCCGATGACGTGGATCCCGCGCAGATCGCCAAGGGCACGCCCGGCCTCTCGGGCGCCGACCTCGAGAACCTCGTCAACGAGGCCTGCCTCCTCGCCGCGCGCTTCGGCAACGAGAAGGTCGCGCTCGTCGACTTCGAGGAAGCCAAGGACAAGGTCATGATCGGCGCGGAGCGCGCCTCGCGCGTCCTGAACGACAAGGAACGTCGCACCACCGCCTACCACGAGGCGGGGCACGCCATCGTCTCGCTCAACGTGGAGCATGCCGACCCGCTCCACAAGATCACCATCATTCCCCGCGGCCGCGCCCTCGGCATCACCTTCCAGCTGCCGGACGAGGACAAGTACACCGTCGACTCGCGCTACGTGCTCGACAAGATCGCCATCCTCATGGGCGGCCGCGGCGCCGAGCTCCTGATGTTCAACCAGATGAACACGGGCGCCTCCAACGACATCGAGCGCGCGACGGAGCTTGCGCGCAAGTACGTGTGCGAATGGGGCATGTCGGAACTGGGCCCGATCTCGTACGGCAAGAAGCAGGAGGAGATTTTCCTCGGCCGGGAGATCGCGCAGCACCGCGATTATTCCGAGTCAACCGCCGTGGAGATCGACCGCGTGGTGCGCGGGCTCGTCGAAGGCCAGATGAAGCGTGTTTCCGAGCTGCTGGCGGCCCATCGCCAGGACCTGGTCAGCCTTGCCGAGGCCTTGCTGGAGCACGAAGTGCTCGAGGCCGGCGAGGTGAAGCTCGCGCTGAAGGGCGAGCTCACGGGCAGCACGCGCAAGAGCCGCTCGTTCCTGCGCAGCCGCGCTGCGCAGGACGAGGCCGCCCCCGAAGCGAACCCGAACGAAGCCGCCTGACAGGGAATACCCCGCCTTGTCCCCCTCTTCTTGGGGCCTCCCCGTCGTCACCGTGAAGCCGCGCCCTTGGCGCGTGGGCTCCCGCGTGCTTGGGGGGGATCGTCCGCTGCTGATGGGCATCCTCAACGTCACGCCCGATTCCTTCCATGACGGCGGGAAATATTCCGGCCCCGAGGGTGTCGACGCCGCGCTGCGGCGCTGCGAGGAGATGGTTCGCGAGGGCGCGGACATCATCGACGTGGGGGGCGAGAGCACGCGTCCCGGCGCCTTGGCCGTCGCCGAGGACGAGGAGCGCGCCCGCGTGGTGCCGGTGATCGAGGCGATCACGAAGCGCTTCGACCTTCCCGTTTCCATCGACACCATGAAATCCGGCGTGGCGCGCGCCGCGCTGGACGCGGGAGCCGTCATCGTGAACGACGTCTCGGCCATGACCGCCGACCCGTTCATGCTCGAGGTGCCGGGGCCTTATGGCGCCGGCGTGGTGCTCAACCACATGCAGGGCAAGCCCCGCGGCATGCAGGACGCGCCGAACTATTGCGACGTGGTGGGGGAGGTGCGCGACCACCTGATGGCGCGCGTGCGCATCCTCGCGGCGGCAGGCGTTCCCAAGGATCGTATCGCGGTCGATCCGGGCATCGGCTTCGGCAAGCGCCTCGCCGACAATTACGCGCTCATTGAAAAGCTTGAGGACCTCGATGCCATCGGCTGCCCCATCCTCTTGGGCCACAGCCGCAAGTCGTTCCTCGGCAAGACGGCGGGGCTGGAAGGGAGCGACAGGCTCCAGCCCGGCGTCGCCGTCGCGGTCTACGCCGCCCTCAAGGGCGCGTCCATCCTGCGCGTGCATGACGTGGGCGCGACGCGCGAGGCGCTGAGGATCATCGAGGCCGTGCGGACGGGCGCGTAGAAATCCGGCCCATCTTCCCGCCTGCCTTCCCGGCCCGGCTTATCCTTCCCAGATCGGAAGCTCCACCGTGAACACGGCGCCGCCGTCGGGATGGTTTTCGGCCCGGATGGTTCCCCCGTGGGTTTCCACGATGCCCTTCGACACGTAAAGCCCGAGCCCCGTGCCTTCGCCCGCGGACTTCGTGGTGAAGAACGGCGTGAACATCTTGTCGAGGTTCTCGGCCGCGATGCCGCGTCCGCTGTCGCGGATGGTGACGAGGGCCATGTCGTCCTTGTGGCTGATCCCGAGGTCGACCTGGCCCCGGCCCGAGATGGCCTGCGCGGCATTCACGACGAGGTTGAGGAGGACCTGCGTGAGCTGGTTGGGATGGCCTTTCACCCGCGGGGCGGGCGACTCGTAATGCTTGCGCACCACGCACTTGCTCTTCAGCTCGTTCCAACCGATCTTGAGCGCGGTCTCGAGGCATTCCTCGAGGTCCACTTCCACGGGCTCCTGCCGCTCCTGCCGCGAGAAGCGGCGCAGGCGCTGCGTGATGTCGGCGACGCGCCGGCCGCCGTCGAGCGTCTCCTGCGCGAGGCGCCCCACGTCTTCCACCAGCACGGTCGCGCGGCGCGCGTTGGCCCCATGCCAGGCCTTGAGGCCTTCCCAGCGTCGGCGCAGCTCGTCGGGATCGCCGGGATCGCCTTCCACCAGCGCGCGCGCCTTGTCGAAGAGGTCGCGGAGGCGCTCGGAGTAGTCCTTGAGCGTCTCCATGTTGAGGTTGATGTAGGTGATCGGATTGTTGATCTCGTGGGCCACGCCCGCCGAGAGCTGGCCGAGCAGCACCATCTTCTCGCCGTGCGCCAGCTCGCGCTCCGCCTTCTCCTTGGCGCGCCGCACGCGCGCCTCCTCGAGGGCGCGCCGCACCGCGGGAATGAGCCGCGCGGGATTTCCCTTGAGCACGTAGTCGGTGGCGCCGAGGTGCAGGCACTCCACGGCGAGATGCTCACCGATGCCGCCCGAAAGGAAGATGAAGGGCACGTGCTGCGCCTGGGACTGCGCGATGCGCAGGGCCTCGAGCCCGTCGAAGGCGGGCAGGTTGTAGTCGCACAGGATCAGGTCGGGCTGCCCTTCTTCCAGCGCGCGCAGGAACTCCACGCGCGTCTCCACGCGCGTGATCGTGCAGGGAATGCCGGATTCCTCGATCTGCGCGCGCACGTATTCCGCGTCGAGGGGATCGTCCTCGACATGCAGGAAGGAGTACGGCCCCTCCGTCATCTCAGGCGGGCCCCGGGCCCGGGCGCGACGCGTCTCCGACGCCGCGGGGCGGCGTCTCGTTCAGGCCCGCCCAGAACTTGCCGATCTGGCGGACGGCTTCCATGAACTGGTCGAACACCACGGGCTTCACCACGTAGGCGTTGGCCCCGAGGTCGTAGGCGGTCCGGAGGTCGGGCTGCTCCTTCGAGGACGTCAGCACCACCACGGGCACGGTGCGCAGCAGCTCGCACTTCTTGATCTGCTCCAGCACCTGCAGGCCGTTCAGCTTCGGGAGCTTGAGGTCGAGCAGGATCAGGTCGGGGTTGCCGGGTTCGCGGCCGGCGTACGCGCCGCGACGATAGAGGTAATCGAGGGCCGCCTCGCCGTCCTCCACCACCGAGATGTTGTGGTGCTCCTGCAGCGCCTCCAGCGTCAGTTCGACGTCCATGGGGCTGTCCTCGGCCAGCAAGATGTTCTTCAGCTTCATGCGGAGGTTCCTTCAGGAGAGAGGGCGGAGGCCGGGACGGGGTTGGCCGCGGCCGGGGCGTCCGCCTCGGGGACGACAAAATAAAAGGTGGCGCCCGCGCCGGGCGAGGCGTTGGCCCAGATGCGGCCGCCGTGCCGTTCCAGGATGCGGCGCACCATGGCGAGGCCGATGCCGGTGCCCTCGTATTCCTGCGCGGAGTGCAGGCGCTGGAAGACGCCGAAGAGCTTGTCGGCGTAGCGCATGTCGAAGCCCGCGCCGTTGTCCCGCACGAAGAAGGCCTCCGAGGCGCCCGCCGCGTCTGCGGGATGCGGCACCGGCCCGAAGCCCACTTCGATGCGGGGCGCAGGGTTCTTGCCGCTGTACTTCACCGCGTTCGAGAGCAGGTTGATCCACACCTGCCGCAGCATTGCGGGATCGCCGCGCATGTCCGGCAGTTCGCCGATCGTCCATTCCACGACCGGTCCCTTGCGCATCGACTCCAGGTCCGAGCGGATTTCGCCCACCATGTCGGCCGTGCGCACGCGTTGCGCGGCCAAGCCGACCTGGTTGGCGCGCGAGAAGGCGAGCAGGTCGTCGATGAGCGCGCCCATCCGCGAGACGGATGTCTGGATCACGCCGAGGTAATGGCGGCTCTTTTCGTCGAGCGCCGCCCCGCTCCTCTGCGACAACAGCTCGCCGAAGCCGGCGATGTGGCGCAAGGGCGCCCGCAAGTCGTGCGACACGGAATAGGAGAACGCCTCCAGCTCGCGGTTGGCGGCTTCCTGGCGGTCCGTCTTCTCGCGGAGGGAGGCGTTGAGGCGTTCGATCTCCTTCTGCTGCGCGCGGATGTCGTCGATGTCGGTATAGATGCCGCAAACCGCGTAGGGAGCGCCCTCGTTGTCGAGCAGGGGAAAGTTGGACGTCAGGTAAGAGCGGTTCCCGTTCGGCAGGGGGAAGATCTCGACCTGCTCCACCGGGGCGCGCGTGCGCAACGCTTCCTGGTAGTTGCGCGCCACCATCTCGCCGATGGGGCCGGGGATGATCTCGACGGCGGTCCGGCCGATGCACTCGGCGGGTTGTTTCCCCGCCGCGCGGCAGAACGCATCGTTCACCAGCAGGTAGCGGCCGTCCAGGCCCTTCATGCAGATGATGGCCGAGGTGTGGTCGAGAATCGCCTGCAGCTGCTCGCGGCTGCGGCTGGATTCCTTCTCCCGCTCGCGCCGCTCCTTGTCGAGGCGGTTGAGCGAGGCGGCCGTGAACAGCAGGATCCCCGAGAATCCCGTGATCGAAAGCACCGCGTACAGGCTTTCGCCGAACGATTCCGGGTACCAGGCGCGGGCCTCGCCCTCGGCCAGCAGCCAGCCGAGCCCCGCGAGCAGGATCATCACCGAGGGCAAAAGGCGCCGCATGATGTGGCATCCGAACCCGTCGCCCGAGACCAGTCGCATCACGCCGAATTCGGGTCGCTGGAACAGCATCGCGTGCGCGGCGATGAAGCCCATCAAGGCCGTGGGCCAACCCAGGTGAAAGCCGCTCCCGCCGTCCGGCACCGTGGTGTAGATGCGGCTGATCAGCGCCAGGCCGCACAGGAAGAAGAGCGCGAACAAGGCGAGCTGGCGCACGTAGCCGACCATCGGGATGCGGCTCGCGCCGGCCAGCACGGCGAAGCCCGTGAGCAGCACGGTCCAGCCGGCGTAAGTGTCCAGGTCGCAATAGGCATGCGGGGCGTGCAGGCTGCAGAAGAGGCCGATGGAGAGGATGAGCGCGCCGCAAGCGGCCTGCGCCCATCGCGCCGCGCGTCCGAGCACCGCCACGCCCGCGAGCAGGAAGCTCAGCAGGACGGGCAGGGGCTGGTGCGGAAGCGCGTTCCAGGGATGCGCGTGGCGCTCGGGCCAAAGCATGACCGACAGCGTGTCGACGAGGCCGAAGGCCGCGAGCGCGGAGAACACCCATCCCATCCGGAACGAGAGCGTGCGGAAGAAGGGCACGAAGCGCGAGTCGGGGACGTAGAACGCCTCGTCGCTGCCCAGCGAATTCCGGATATCGGCGCCTGCCGCCATGTCTTGTTCCGCGCCGTTAAAGGAGCTTTAAAACTAATTCGGGCCGAATCCCCAAAAAGCCCGCTGCCAAGGCTGCAAAACCTTTTAAAGGCCCCCCGGGGGTAGTATATTTGCGCCCCCGGACGTTTAGCTCAGCTGGTTAGAGTACATCGTTCACATCGATGGGGTCGTAGGTTCAAGTCCTACAACGTCCACCAGCACAACAAGAAGGGGCTCCGTGATCGGGGCCCCTTTTTCTTTTCGAACCGCCGATTTTCAGGAATTTGGGGGCCTTCTTCGCGGGCTCCCGGGTCGTTCGGTTTTCTTCGGGGTCGCGAGGGATCCCGAACAGGGGTGAACGGGATTCGCCCCTATTCACACCGGAACTTGGTGCTGCCCTCGGGAATGGCCTCGGGGTACTTGCCGTCGAAGCAGGCGGCGCAGTAGTCGGCCGGCGTGCCGGGCCCGGTGGAGAGCAGCCCCTCGATGGAGAGGTACTCCAGGCTGTCGGCGCCCAGCAGCTTGCGCGTTTCCTCTTGCGTGAGGCTGCCCGCGATCAGCTCGGTCTTGGAGGGGAAGTCCATGCCGTAGAAGCAGGGGTTCAAGACCGGGGGCGAGGAGATGCGGATGTGCACCTCGCGCGCGCCCGCGTCGCGGAGCATCTTCGTGAGGAACTTCAGCGTCGTGCCGCGCACGATGGAGTCGTCGACCAGCACCACGCGCTTGTTGCGCAGCACGCCGGCGATGGGGTTGAACTTCATCTTCACCTTTTGCTCGCGCGCGTTCTGCGAGGGATCGATGAAGGTGCGGCCCACGTAATGGTTGCGCAGCAGGCCGATGTCGAAGGGAATGCCGGATTCCTTCGCGTAGCCCAGCGCGGCGGTGTTGCTGGAGTCGGGCACGGCCACCACCACGTCGGCCTTGGCCGGATGCTCCTTGGCCAGCTGCTTGCCGATCTTGCGGCGGATCTTGTCGCAGCTCTCGCCGAAGATGCGCGAGTCGGGCCGCGCGAAGTAGACGAACTCGAAGATGCAGTGCGCGCGGCGGGGCTTCTCCGTGATCATGCGCGACACGAGGCCGTCGGCGTCGATGCGGCACAGTTCGCCCGGCTTGACGTCCCGCACGTACGACGCGCCGATCAGGTCGAGCGCGCACGTCTCGGAGGCGACCACCCAGGCCTCGCCGATCTTGCCGAGGCACAGCGGGCGGAAGCCGAAGCCGTCGCGTGCGACGTACAGGGCGTCGGGCGTGAGGAAGACCAGGCAGTAGGATCCGGTGATGGTCTGCAGCGACTCCTCGACCGCGTCGATCAGGTTTTCCTTGCGCGAGCGCGCGATCTGGTGCAGCAGCACCTCGGTGTCGGACGTGCTCTGGAAGATGTGGCCTTGTTCCTCGAAGGCCTCGCGGATCTCGGGCGCGTTGACGAGGTTGCCGTTGTGGGCCACCGCCAGCGGTCCGCGCTTGGTGGAGACCAGCATGGGCTGGGCGTTGTTGATGTTGCTGCGCCCGGTGGTGGAATACCGGACGTGGCCGATGCCGGCGTGGCCGACCAAGGGCTCCAGGGCTTTTTCGTCGGAAGTGAGTCCCGTCACGAGACCCATGCGCTTGGCCAGCCGGATATCCTCGCCGTCGCTGACGGCCACACCCACGCTCTCCTGTCCGCGGTGCTGCAGGGCGTACAGTCCCATCAGGATCCGGCGGGCCACCTCGGGCCCACCGAAGATGCCCATGACTCCGCACTCCTCGCCGAAACCGTCTTCCGCTGCGCTCATGGATTCCTTGGGTGGAAGGAGAGGTAAATATAGGATTTTGGGCCAATCTTCGCGGGTTTGGGATTCCTTGGAATCCATGCTTTCGGAGGGTTCGAGTTTGGAAAAAAACCCCGTCCAACCGTCGCCTCGTTCTGCGTTTCATTCCCGAACCCAAACCCTCCAGCGGACGGCCAACGAAGAATCCCAAACGGACAAAGCTTTGCCCGCAAAGAATCGCCCCCTGCTTATCTTTCCCTCGAAAATCCCTGAAATTCCGGAGAATACCCCCATGGTTTCACCCAACGGCGACTTCGAGGACAAAAACTCCCAGTCGATCAACATCGAGCTTCCCGAGGCCGTCGCCGAGGGGACCTACGCCAACCTCTTCCTCGTCGCCCACAGCGGGTCCGAGTTCATCCTGGACTGCGCGCGCATCCTGCCGGGCCCGCCCAAGGGCAAGGTGCAGGCCCGCATCGTGATGACCCCCGCGCACGCGAAGTCGCTGGCCGCGTTGCTCCAGCAGAACATCTCGCAGTACGAGCGCAACTTCGGGCCCATCGCCCCGTTCGGCATGCCGGGCATGCCCGGCCAAGGGCCGGAAGACTTCTGATCATGAGCAAGGTTCTTTGCCTCGATATGGAGGGCGTGCTCACGCCCGAGATCTGGCTGCACGTGCGCGACCGCAGCGGCGTCGCCGAGCTGAACCTCACCACGCGCGATGTGAAGGACTATCGCGAGCTCATGGATCGGCGCGTGGAAATTTGCGCGCGCCATGGCATCACACTGAAGGACATCCAGCGCTGGATCGCGGAGCTCGAAGTGCTGCCGGGCGCACGGGAGTTCACCGACTGGGCGCGCTCGAAATACCAGCTCGTCATCCTCTCGGACACGTTCTACGCCTTCGCCGACAACTTCATGCGCCAGCTGGGGAATCCCACGCTGTTCTGCCATGACATCGCCGATGACGCGAGGGCGGGCAAACTGGTCTATACGCTGCGGCAGGAAAACCAGAAGCAGAAGGCCGTGGAGGCGCTGCGCGGCCTCAACTTCCGCGTGGCCGCGGCGGGCGACTCGTATAACGATGTGCACATGCTACGCGCCGCCCACGTCGCGACCTTCTTTCGAGCCCCCGAGGGCATCCGCGGCGAATTCCCGGAGTACGGGAACCTTTCGGAATTCTCCGAATTGAAGGCGTGGGTGGAAGAGAATCTTTAGGAAATCAGAAATCGGAAACATGAAATCAGAAAGAACACGCTGACCCGGAGCGGGGAGTTTTTCGTCCGTGTTCCTTTTCCAATTTCTGATTTCATACTTCTGATTTTTGTTTTGTTTTCTGCTTTTCCTCCCCCCTGAACCGGGGCTGACCGTATATTGAAGCATTCTTGACCGGGAATGCCTCCA
>DATAHJ010000105.1:0-2543 GCA_036263275.1 Fibrobacteria bacterium
TCGGAGTAGCCCACGCCGCCCTCGTACGGATGGTACGGGTTCGACGCGCAGGCGACAAGGAGCAGCGAGAAGGGGAGGAGCCTAAGACGAAAGTCCATGGGACGAAAATACGAAGAGGCAGCGGGTAGCAGGTAGTGGCCAAAACACCGATAAGGCCACCCCCTGCTCCCCACTGCCCGACTCCTACTTCTTCCTCAACAAATACGCCGGCGCGGCCAGCAGGGCGACCGCGATGCTCACGGCGTGCACCAGCGCGGGAATCTCCGCGAAGCCGTGGGTCGCGCCCACGGCCTTGTAAAGGACCATTCCCGCCGCCTCCCCAACTCCGAGCCCCGCGGGCGAGACGGGAATGCCGTTCGCGAGGGTGAGCGTGGGCGCCACGTAGGCGTGCAGGCGGAAAGGCAGCGACGAATCGAGCGCCGCCGCGCACAGCGCGTAGACCCCGATCAGGCAAAGGTGCACCGCGACCGAAAGTCCGATGGCGCCCAAGAAGGCGCCCGGATATTTGCGGAACGAAGCCAGCGCGAGCGCGAACTCCGCGAGGAAACCGCGCGGCTCGCCGTCCTTCGTCACGGTATCGCGCGAGCGCAGGCTGATCTTCCACGGGGCGAGAAAGGCCAGGGTCAGCAGGAGAATCGCGCCGGCCAGCGAGAGGATGAACACCGCCTGCGCGGTGAGGATGGGCGAAGAATCCCACGCGCGCATGTTGATGAGGTTCGCCGCGGCAGCGAGGCCGATGAGGCCGAAGAGCCCTGTCACGCGATCCGCGACCATGGTGCCCAGCGCGGCGGCCGACTCGGTGCGCGAACGTCCCTTGAGCAGGTACCAGCCCTTGGCGAGGTCGCCGCCCGTGCCGCCCGGGAGAAATCCGTTGAAGAACAAGCCCACCAGATGCAGGCGGAAGGAAGCCGCCATCGAAAGCGGCACCTTGGCGGCGCGCAGGAGCCAGTACCAGCGCAGCCAGGCGAAGAGCTGGATGGGGATCAGGTAGATGAGGAACGCGAGGAGGCACAGGAACGGATGCTTCGCGACGGCGGCCGCCAAGAGAGCGGGGTTGAGCGCGCCCGCGTGCACGAGCAGCCACACGACGAGCGCGGCGAATCCGAAGCGCAGCATGTGCGCCAGCCAAGGATGAAGCTTCAT
Source organism: Fibrobacteria bacterium (assembly GCA_036263275.1). Lineage (GTDB taxonomy): Bacteria > Fibrobacterota > Fibrobacteria > UBA11236 > UBA11236 > UBA11236. The sequence continues at coordinate 1,144 of DATAHJ010000105.1, forward strand.
TCAGTCCTCGAAGGCGAACTCGACTTTCGCGGAGTCGAGGCGAAAGGAACGGCGGTGCAGCGGGCATGGCCCGTGCTCGCGTAGCGCGTCGCGGTGTTCGCGCGTGGCATAGCCCTTGTGCCGCGCGAAGCCGTACTGCGGATACAAGGAGTGAGCCTCCACAAGGGCCCGATCGCGCTCCACCTTCGCCAGGATCGAGGCGGCCGCGATGCTGGCCGAGAGCGCGTCGCCGCCCACCAGCGCGCGCTGCGGATGCGCGACGCCCGGCACGGTGCGGTTGCCGTCGACCAGGACGAGCGCGGGCAACGGCGCGTGCGCCGACGCCGTCAGCGCCTCCAGCGCGCGGCGCATGGCGAGGTGCGAGGCATGGTAAATGTTCAGCGTGTCGATCTCCTCGACGCTGGCCTCGCCAAGGCCCCATGCGAGGGCCCGCTCCCGGATGAGGGGGGCCAGTTCCTCGCGCGCCTCGTGCGTCAGCTTCTTCGAGTCGTCCACCCCGGCGATGGGCCTCGCGCGCAGGTCGAGCACCACGCAGGCGGCCACGACGCTGCCCGCGAGCGGGCCGCGCCCCACTTCGTCGACGCCGCAGAGATGCCCCTCCAGCGGGGCGATGCGGCGGTCGTGCCGCCACAAGGCTTGGTAGCGGGACTTCACGGAAAGACGGCTCCGTCGAGATTTCGCATCGTCCGCTTCCACTCTTCGGAGACTTGCGCCGCGCGCGAAGGGTCGTCCGAATTCGTCGGGACGATTTGCCCGTCCGCGAACCCCTTCACGGCCCGCCAGTAGGTATCGTGCTCTAGTCTTAGGACGAGGCTTCCGACCCCGGAAGCATCGGTTCCCGCCGGAATATCCACCCTCCGCTGCGCGAGGATCTGGCCCTCGTCGTAGTCCCCGTTGACCATGTGGACGGTCATGCCGCTGAAGGTTTTTCCCGCCCGCACCACGGCCTCGTGCACGTGGTGGCCCCACATCCCCGCGCCGCCGAACTCGGGGAGCAGCGCCGGGTGGATATTGAGGATGCGGTTCTTCATGCGCGCGAGGACGGCGTCCGGGACCTTCTTCATGTACCCTGCAAGCACGAGCAGGTCGGGACGATATTCATCGAGGAGGGCGAGCAGGCGGCTCGCCACGGCCTCTTCGGATCCTTCGGTCTTGGCGCTCACGTGGTAGGCCGGGATTCCGGCGGCACGGGCCTTGTCCATCGCGCCCGAGGCGCTGTTGTTGGAGACGACGAAGGCCGCCGTCGCAGGAAGGTCCCCGATTGCTGCGCGATCGAGCAAGGCCTGAAAATTGGAGCCGCCCCCGGAGGCGAGGACGGCATACCTCAGCCGTGCTGGCAACTGAGGGTGAGGAGAAGGATCGGAAGCCGTGGTCGACACGGGGCTAAACGTAAAAACGCC
>DATAHJ010000106.1:0-3920 GCA_036263275.1 Fibrobacteria bacterium
TCCTCGGCGAAGCTTCGCCGCGCGAGCGGGAACCCGCCGTCACGCGCTCGCTCGAGGACCAGTTCCCGGCCTGGAGGCTGGTGGTCTACAAGCGGCCCGCCGGCGAGATCCTGGCCCGGGGACGCAACCGCATCCTGCTGCAATATTCCCTGCTCGCCTTCTCGCTCGTCTCGCTCCTCGCCGGCCTCGTCGCGCTGTTCAAGGGTTTGGGCGACGCGCAGCGGCTGGTGGGCATGAAGGCGAACTTCCTCTCGGCCGTCTCGCACGAGCTCAAGACGCCGCTCACGGCGATCCGGATGTTCTCGGAGATGCTGGCGAGCGGGCGCGCCCCGCCGGAGAAATCGGTGCAATACGCGGGCCGCATCGGAGACGAGGCCGAGCGCCTCCAGGGCATGATCGAGGGCATCCTGGCCTACACCAAGCTGGAGGAGGATCCCGGCGCCCTGCGCATCGAGGACCTCGACCTTTCGGCGGTCGCGCGCGAGTCGTCAGGCCTCCTCGCGGAAGCGTTCCAGCGCGCCGACATCCGGCTCGAGACGCGCCTCGCGCCGCATGCGCCGTTGCGCGCCGACTACAACGCCATGCGTTCGCTGGTGCAGAACCTGCTCGAGAACGCCCTCAAGTACTCCCGCGCCGGCAGCGTGACCACGCTGGAAGTCTCCGCGGGAAACGAGGAGATTGTGCTTCGGGTGGCGGACCAGGGCATCGGCATTCCCGCCGCGGACCAGAAGCGCGTCTTCGACCGGTTCTTCCGCGCCGGCGACGAGATGACGCGGCGCACGCGCGGCAGCGGCCTCGGCCTCGCGCTGGTCAAGCGCATCGCCGACGCGCATGGCGCGTCCATCCGCCTGAACAGCCGCGAGGGCGAAGGCACGGAGATGATCGTTTCCTTCCCCCGGAAGACCTGAATAAAAAGCGAAGAAAGGACGGCCCGATGCACCGCATATTGATCGTTGAGGACGAGGAGTCCATCCGGACGGGCCTCCACGACCTGCTGGAAATCGAAGGGTACGAGACCGCCTCCGCCTCCGACGGCGAGGCCGCGCTTGAGAAGGCGCGCCAGTGGAAGCCCCATTTGGTGCTGCTCGACCTCATGCTGCCCAAGATGAGCGGCTTCGACGTGTGCCGCCATTTGCGCAAGCATCAACCCGATGTTTTCGTGATCATGCTCACGGCGAAGAACGAGGAGATGGCGAAGATCGCCGGCCTCGAGATGGGCGCCGACGACTACGTGACCAAGCCCTTCAGCGTGTCGGAGCTGCTGGCGCGCATCAAGACGCGCCTGCGCCGGCGCGGCGAGGGGCCGACGTCCTCGGGACCCGACGTCCTGGAGTTCGGCGGCGTGCACGTCGACTTCCGCCGCTACGAGGCGACGCGCGACGGCAAGGCGCTCGACCTTTCGGCCAAGGAATTCCAGATCCTGCGCTACCTCGCCTCCCGTCCCGGCGAGGTGGTGGCGCGCGAGGACCTGCTGCAGGCCATCTGGGGATACACGCCCGACAACATGCCGACAACGCGCACCGTGGACAACCAGATCCTCAAGCTGCGGCAGAAGCTGGAGCGCGACGCGGCGCACCCCGCGTGGATCAAGAGCGTGCGCGGCGCCGGCTACAAGTTCGACCCCGAGGGGAGTCCCTCGGCGGAATGAGGGGGCGGGACGACATGGGCAAATCCGTTCCTCGCGGACTTCGCGGGCGCATCGTGACGCGCGATCCGCGCGCGACCCGCTCGGCCGCGCGCGGATCCGTGGCGCTCGCTTGCGCGATCGCGTTCATGCTGGCGCCCAAGGCGCATGCCGCCGACGCGCGCGACTCCGCGTACGCGGAAGAACGTCGCGCGCTCGAGTCGGCGCGCTACCTTCGCGAAACGGAGGGCGACACCGTCGCCGCCAAGGCGCTGCTGGAGCGGCTCGACCGCTCCGGCGATCCGGGCATCCGCGCGCAAGCGCGCTACCTGCGCGCCGGCTTCCTCGAGGAATCCGGCGCGCCGGGCGAGGCCGCCAAGCTCTATCGCCAAGTGCTGGAGAGCGGCGGCCTCGAGCCCGCCCAGGAGCGAAGGCTGGTCGCGCACCTCCTGACCTTGGATCCCGAAGCCGTAAGGCCCTTCCGCCCGGCCGGAAGGATGCGCGGCCTTCCCGCCCGTGTCTTCGAAAGCACCGGCCCCACAAGCGACGATTATGTGCTCGCGGAAGATCCGGCCGGCGGGACGCGCGGCATGCGCCTCTTCCGGCAAGGACCGGACGGGCTGCTCGAACTTCTCAATGTCGCCTTGCCCGCCGACGAGGAAGTGCTCGACGCCGCGCCCGACCGCCTGCTCACGCGCTCCGCATCGCGGCAGCGCGTGTTCCTGCGCCGCGCGCCCGACTTCGCGCCAGAAGCGGTCCGGGAACGCTTCGCCGTGGGCGAGGGCGCCCTGCTCTCGGGCGACCCCGACGAATTCCTGCTCCTCGACGGGAAGGAGTTCCGGCACATGCGCGGCGCCCGCACGCTCTTCACGCAGGCGCTTCCCGGCCCGGACTGCGCGTGGCGCGCCGCCGTTCCCCGGGGACGGACGGGCGTGGTCCTGTGTCCCGAGCACGGCCTCCTGCGCGCCGACTTCGGCCGCCACGCGCTGACGCCGCTTCCCCTCGGCGGAGAAGCGCCCTCCGAGGCCATCGCCTCCGGAGAATACCTCGCCCTCCGTTACCCCGATCGCGTCGAGGTCCGTCGTGGGCCCGCTTTCGACGCCGCCCTCTGGACCTTGCCGGCGAGCCTGCAGGATGCCGTCGCGCTGGGCCGGTCGCAGCTCTTCATCGCTTCCGCAGACGGATTCCTGCGCGCCTTCGCGCTGCGCACGGGTCAGCCCGAATGGCAGCGCGAGCAGGATGCTTCCGGGTTGTCGTTCCGCGACGGCGAATTGCTCGTGACGGGATCCGACCGCACGTTGACCGTGCTGAGCGAGCGCGGGCGTCCGCTCTATGCCTACGAGCCGTCGCGCGACGGCGAGCAGGATCCCGTTGTCCTGCCCGGTCGCGACTGGATCGTCGTGCAGTCGGCGGACGGGCGTCGCGTGCGCCTCGACCGCGGGCTGCTTCGCATCGTGGGGCAGAATCGCGATTACCTCCTGCGCGCCTCGCGCGACCGGGCGCGCCGCGGCGACGGAGCCGGCGCGCTCCGGGCCCTCGATTCCGTGCTGGCCTTCGAGCCGGGGAACGGCTCGGCCTGGCGTGAAAAGGCCGTGCTCCTGGGGCAGACCGGCGCGGCCCGCATGGTGCGCGCGCGCGCGTGGATGCAGGCCGCCCGCTCGCCGGTCACGCCTGCGTGGAGCGCCGACGCCGCGCTGGCGGGCCTGGCGGACGGCTTCGGCGCCTCATGGGCCTGGAAGCGCAAGCCCGGGCCGCGCTTCTTCCCCGTGCTCACGGGCGGGAAACGCTATTCCTTCTACGTCGAGAACGACAACCAGACCTTGATCGCGCTCGAGAACAAGAGTGGGGCCTTCCGGGGCGCGTACCGCTTTCCCGAACCGCTCGACCTGAAGGTCGCCGCATGGATCGGTGACACCCTGGTGGTCTCCTCGCCCACGCGCCTCTACCTCGCCTCGCCCACGCGCGGGACCGGCATCCTCGCGCAGGTCCAGCTCTCGGGAGCCGTCTGCCATTCGATCGCCGTGGGCAACTCCCTCCTCCTGAGCGACTGGAACGGCAACGTGCGCCGCCTCGATCCCGGATCGGGCCGCGCGTCGTGGACTTGGGAAACACGCATCGGTCGCGGCGGCATCCTGCTCGCGCGCGGCGGCGAGTCCGTGGACGCCTTCGAGATCGAGGGCGCGTGGCACAGCCTGCGCTTCTCCGACGGAAAGCCGCTCGCCACCCTCCCCATGCCGCCGGGAACCATCACCGAGATCCACGCAGGCCGCGACCTTGCTTATGCCGGCTACAACGA
>DATAHJ010000107.1:0-4554 GCA_036263275.1 Fibrobacteria bacterium
GGGCGCTTTCCAGGACCTCGCCGCGGAGCACGAGGCCGCGCCGCTCGAGCACGCGCGCGACCGCGAAGGCGCCCTTCGCGACGCCGGGCGCCGCGGGCACGATCACCTTCTTGAAGCCCCGGGTCTTGCCGACCCATTCGCCCGCGTCGCGGCTGGAGGACGTCTCGACCAGGATTTCTTCCTCGCGGCCGATGAGGGCGTCGAGGCGCTCCTCGGTATGCCGCATCTGCAGCTCGATCACGCGCTCGAGGCGCGACTGCTTGTCGGCCGCGCTCAGCGTCTCCACCTCGGGGAAGGCCGGTGTGCCTTCACGCGGGGAGTAGGAGAACATGTAGGCGTGGTCGAAGCGCACGGCCTCCATCAGGGAGAGTGTGTCCTCGAAGTCGGCCTCGGTCTCGCCCACGAAACCGGCGATGATGTCGGTGGTGATCGCCACGTCGGGCATGGCCGCGCGCGCTTCCTCCACGATCTCCAGGTACCGCTCGCGCGTGTATTGCCGACGCATTTTCTTCAGCAGGGCATTCGAACCCGACTGCATGGGCATGTGGAGATGGTTGCAAACCTTGTCGCACTCCGCCATGGCGCGGATCGTGTCCGAATCGAAATGGCGGGGATGGGGCGACGTGAAGCGGATGCGGCGAAGGCCCTCCACCTCCTGCAACCGGCGAAGCAGGTCGGCGAAGGAAACCCCCTCCGCGCGGTACGAGTTCACGGTCTGCCCCAGCAGGCAGATCTCGCGCACGCCCTGCGCGACGGCCTGGCGGGCCTCGGCCACCACCTCGGCGGTGTCGCGGCTGCGCTCCACGCCCCGCACGTTGGGGACGATGCAGTAGGTGCAGCGCTTGTTGCAGCCGCGCATGATGGTGATGTGCGCGGTGACCGAGCCGTCGAGGCGAGCCGTCATGCCCGTGTAGTTCTCGAAGTCGTTCTGCTCCGTCCACACGATGGGGCCATCGCTGCGCGACTGGCCATGAAGGGATTTCGACGAAGGTTCGCTATCGAAAATCATGCCTTCGAGTTCGCCATACCCGTCCGGGCCCACCACGTAGTCGACGTGCTCCAGGGCCGTGGGAATCTTCTCCCCGTGGTTCTGGGCCATGCACCCGATCACCGCGATGCGTACGCCCGTGCGGTGGCGCTTGTGGTGGCGCAGGGCTGCGATGCGCGCGTAGGCCTTGTCCTCCGCGCCGCCGCGGATGCTGCAGGTGTTCACCACGAAGAGGTCGGCCTCGTCGGGATTCTCCGTGATCGCCATGCCGCGCTTCTCGAGCATGGAGCCGACCATGTTCGAGTCGTACTCGTTCATCTGGCAACCGAAGGTGGCCAGCAGGTATTTGGGGGTTTTCTCCGCGGTCGCAGGATCTTTCGCGGGAACTTCGGGGGAAAGGGCGACGGAGTTCACGTTTCGCTCTCCAGTTTTGCGAGCAACGCGTGAAAGGAATCGGTCGAGAAGTCGGGACCCGCGGCCGCCACGGATTCCGCGTCGCCCAAGCCGCCCGAATACGCCACGAAGGACGTTCCCGCCGCGCGGGCGGTCCGCAGGTCCTGCAGGCTGTCGCCCACCAGCACGCTGTCGAGCGGAGAAGCGTTCATGGCCTTCAAAATATAGGCCAAACCGGCAGGGTCGGGTTTCTTGCCCAACGGACCGTCGCCCGGCACGATGTGCCGGAAAAGGTCACGCAAGCCCAGGCCTGCGAGCACCGTTTCGGTGGCGCGGGCCGGCTTGTTGGTGAGGATGGCGAGGGGCAGGCCTCGGGCCGCGAGGGCGCCGAGGAATTCCCGCGCCCCGGGGTAGGGCGCGGTGCGATCGAGGCAGTGCGCGCCGTAGTAATCCAGGAATTCGCGCATGAGCCCGGAGAATCCGGCGCCCAAAAGGCTATCGCCGGGCTTCGCGCCCGCGGCTTCGAAGGAACGACGCAGCAGGTCGTCGGCGCCGTCGCCGACGAAGGAAACGATCAGGTCTTCAGGTTGCGGCGCGAGGCCGCGCGACTCAAGCGTGGCATTGACGGCGTTGGCGAGATCAAGGCGGCTGTCGACAAGGGTGCCGTCGAGGTCGAAAACCCACAGACGGAAGGAGGAGAGGCGCATGGGAATGGCGTGTCTGGAACCCCGAGGGTTACCAGCTCCCGGTTTTCCGCCTCGTTTCCGTCGAGCCCGTGGAATGCCGCACCAGCAACACGGCGTGATCCTTGTACAGCACCGTATCCAGGGACGCGAGAAGCGTCTTGTAGTCGGCCTGGTGCTCCGGGGCGATGAAGTCCTTGGGCGAAAGGCCGGCGCGCTTCTCGAGGGCCGCGCGCGGCACCTTGATTCCATTGAGGAAGCTGCGCTCGGGGGCGATCGAAAGCGCGTGGTTGCTCCAGTCCGGAAGGCCTTCGACGCGCGCGTTGAGCCATCCGTTTTTCACGGGCGAAAGGCGCTTGAACAGGCCCGCGAAGCGGCCCTCGAGCGCGTCGACGCGGCTGGAGCTTTCGATCACAAGAAGGGAATCCTCGGCCACGACCTCCAAAAGGATTTGTCGGCGCGCGGCCACGGGCGAAATCTCCGAGAGCATCGTCAGGTCGGTGGCGGAAAGGGCGAGCGTATCCGACCCTTCCGCCTTGGGAAAGGCCATCAACTGAACCAGCAGTTCCCGTGTGTAGGCCTTGACGTCAGGAGCCGCCTGAATGTCGCCAGAAGGCTGATAGGGGCGCTCAACCAGGGGTTTAGGCGAAACCAAGGCCTGAAACTGGCGGTATTGGAGCACCACGACGATGCCGACGACCGCGAGAAGGCAGGAGGGCGCCAGAAGCGCGAAGAGAACGAAGGCGCGGCGGGATAGATCGGAAGGGGGCGGGACGGGGCGGGGCATCGGACTCCGAGCCGCGGCAGGCCTTGGGGCCCCCGCGATCAAGCCAAAAGGTTACTCGGCGTGGTGACCTTCGCCACCCGCGGCGTTGGCCTTGTCCACCGGCGATTCCCAGTTGATCTGCTTCTCGAAGGAAGGATCGATGAGGCCGCGGAAGTGGAAATCGGCCCACGTGAAGGCCACGAAGAGGGCGAGGAAGGCGAAGTTGCCGAGGAACACCAGGGTGTTCAGCTTCGACGACTCGTACTTGAGGCCCATCAGGAAGCCTGAGACGATCGTGGTCATCACGGCGGAGAGCGCCACGATGATGAGGGCCTTGAACGTGTGCAGGTCCACCCACTCGAGGCCGATGGCCTCAAGGGGAACGCGCGAGACCGCGATCATGGCGGCGGCGCAGACCAGCAGAGCGATATAGACGCGGAGGAGAACCTTGGCGTCGTAGGAATGTCCGGGGAGGTAGCCGTTCGAAGCAGGTTGCGACATGGATCAGCCCACCAGGTAAAGAAGGGGGAAGAGGACGAACCAGACCAGGTCGATGAGCGCCCAGTACAGGCCGCTCAGCTCAACCGGGGTGATGTAGCCGCGGGTGAATTTCACCTTGCGCGAGACGATGAGGCACCACACCATCAGGCCCATGCCGATCAGCACGTGCAGCACGTGCAGGCCGGTGGCCGCGAAGTAGTAGCCGAAGAACACGTGGGCGTGCGGATCCGTGAAGCCCTCGGCCCGCCAGAACTTGCCCGGCAGGGTGCCGTGGTGGAACTTGGTCGAATACTCGTACGCCTTCACCACGAGGAAGCCGGCCGCGAACAGCAGGCTGAGCCACAGCGAGCGGCGAACCTTCGCCTGGTCTCCCCGCTGGCCGTGCAGGGCCGCGAGGGCCATGGTGAAGCCGCTGGTGAGCAGGAAGAAGGTGTTGATCGCACCCAGGCGCCAGTCGAGGTGCGCGCGGCCTTCGGCGAAGGCGCCGGGGAAGCGGTACAACAGGCCGAATCCGCCCACGAGCAGGGCGCCGAACATCATGATTTCGGAGGCCAGGAACAGCCACATTCCCATTCGGTGCGACTCGAACTCCTGCTCGAGATCGTCGAAGTGGTGGGCGACTTCATGCTCCTTGGGAGCGGTAGCTTGGGCCGACATCAGGCTTTCTCCACGGGATATTCGTAGGGACCTTCGGTGACCACCGGGGTCTCGGTGAAGTTGTACAGCACGGGCGGGGTGGCGGCGTGCGTCCACTCCAGGGTGCGGGCGCCCCAGGGATTCTGCGGGGCCGGCTTGCCGTTCTTGAGGGAGATCAGCAGGTTGCCGAGCGCCATGAAGAGGCCGGTGGCGAGAATCACGATGCCGCAGGTCGAGATCTGGTGATAGATCTGGAACTCGGACAGGTAGTGGTAGTAGCGGCGCGGGCTGCCGTGCGCGCCCATGATGAGCTGCACGAAGAAGGTGGTGTTGAAGCCGATGAACACGAGGATGGAGGCGAAGCGGCCCCAGGCCTCGTTGTACATCTTGCCCGTCATCTTCGGCCACCAGTAGTAGATGCCGCCGATGAAGGCGATCATGGTGCTGCCCATGGCCACGTAGTGGAAGTGGGAGACGACGAAGTAGGTGTCGTGCAGGTGGATGTCCACCGAAAGGATGCCGAGGATGATGCCCGTCAGGCCGCCGATGGTGAAGTTGAACAGGAACTGCAGCGCGTACAGCATGGG
>DATAHJ010000108.1:0-4302 GCA_036263275.1 Fibrobacteria bacterium
CAAGTACGTGTTCGATCTCAAACCCGAGTCAGACGTGTACTGGTGCGGGGCGGACGTGGGTTGGGTCACCGGGCACAGCTACATCGTCTACGGCCCGCTCGCCAACGGGGCGACCCAAGTCATGTACGAGGGCGTGCCCAACTTCCCCGGCAACGACCGGATGTGGGCGATCATCGAGAAGTACGGCGTCACCATCCTGTACACCGCCCCGACCGCCATCCGCACGTTCATGAAGTGGGGGGTGGAAGAGCCGGCCAAGCACGACCTCACGTCGTTGCGCGTGCTGGGTTCGGTGGGGGAGCCCATCAACCCCGAGGCGTGGATGTGGTACCATCGCGTGATCGGGGGGGAGCGTTGCCCGATCGTCGACACATGGTGGCAAACGGAGACCGGCAGCATCGCCATTACGCCCCTGCCCGGCGCCACGGCGACCAAGCCCGGGTCGGCGACGTTCCCGTTCTTCGGCATCGACGCGGCCGTCGTGGACGCGGAAGGCAACGAATTGCCCAACGGGCAGGGAGGATTCCTCGTCATCCGCAAGCCGTGGCCGTCCATGTTGCGGACGCTCTGGGGAGACCCGGAGCGGTTCAAGGACGTGTATTGGAAGCGTTTTGAGAAGCAGGGGTATTACCTCGCGGGCGACGGGGCCGTGCGGGACAAGGATGGATATTTCTGGATCCTGGGCCGCATCGACGACGTGCTGAACGTGTCGGGGCATCGCCTGTCGACCATGGAGGTCGAGAGCGCGCTGGTGTCGCACGAAGCCGTCGTGGAAGCCGCGGTGGTGGGCTTCAACCACGAGATCAAGGGCGAGGGTGTGGCCGCTTTCGTGACGCTCGGCCCCGGGCATGCGAAGGGACCCGCGCTCGCCGACGCGCTCAAGAAGCACGTGCGCGAAACCATCGGCGCCATCGCCGCGCCCGACCAGGTGCATTTCACCGACGCGTTGCCCAAGACGCGCTCGGGCAAGATCATGCGCCGCCTCCTTCGGGACGTGGCCAACGGGGTGGAATCGAAGGGCGACATGACCACGCTCGAGGACCTGTCCATCCTCGCGAAGTTGCGGGAACAGGACGAAGGATAGGAGGTTTCGATGTTCAAGGAATTCAAGGAATTCGCCCTGCGGGGCAACGTCATCGACATGGGCGTCGGCATCATCATCGGCGCGTCGTTCGGCAAGATCGTCACGTCCTTCGTGTCGGATGTCCTGACGCCGCCGCTGGGACTTTTGCTGGGGCGGATGGACTTTTCCAACCTGTATGTGAACCTGGATCTCGGCGGCCCCTCTTACGCGAGCTTGGCCCAGGCCAAGGCCGCGGGCGCTCCCACGCTGAACTACGGCCTGTTCCTGAACAACGTGATGGACTTCGTGTTCGTGGCCTTCGCGCTCTTCTTCCTGATCCGCTGGATGAACCGGCTGCGCGGACCGGCCCCCGCGCCCGCGGATCCCGTGGCCATGCGCGAATGCCCCGAGTGCCTCTCGCAGGTGCCCGCGGCCGCGAAGCGTTGCGCCCACTGCACCAGCGTGATCGCGTAGAGTCCCAGCCTTCCCTCCGTCCGGCCCCGGACCTATCTTTCCTTCCATGGCCCTGCAGAGGATGAAAGCCCAGCTCCTGTACCCCGAGTTCGTCCAGGCGATCGAGACGGGGGACGACGAGGCCTTGGAGGCTCTCCGGGAGCAGCTCGGCATCGAGGATGCCGCCGAGCTGTTGGCGGAGCTCGAGGCCACCGGCCGCGCGGCCTTCCTCGCCAAGGTGCCCGCCGAGGAAGCCGCCGACATCTTCCAGAACCTCGAGCTCAACATCCAGCGCGAGACGCTGGAGGAGCTTTCCTCCTCGCGCGTAGCCGGCATCCTGAACGAGATGGACGCCGACGACCGCACCGCCCTGCTCGAGTCGCTGCCGCTGCACCAGACCAAGCGGCTGCTCAGCTTCCTGCGCCCGCGCGAACGCTCGGAGGCCCAGAAGCTGCTCGAGTTCCCCGAGGACAGCACGGGACGTCTCATGACGCCCGATTTCCTCGCCATCCGCCGCGAGTGGACGGTGGCGCGCTCGCTGGAGTACATCCGGTACAACGGCGAGGACAAGGAGACGCTGAACGACATCTATGTGGTCGACCGCGACGGCCGGCTGCTCGACGACATTCCCATCCGCGAGTTCCTGCTCTCGCCGCCCGACCGCCCCATCACCGAGGTGATGGACGGCCATTACACGGCCCTGCTCGCCACCGACCCGCAGGAGGAGGCCATCCAGGCCTTCAAGAAGTACAGCGCGCGCACCGCGTTGCCCATCGTCGACGAAGACGGATTCCTGCTCGGCATCGTCACCATCGACGACATCCTCCACCTCGAGGAGCGCGAGACCACCGAGGATATTCAGAAATTGGGTGGTGCGGCGCCGATCGAGGAGTCGTATCTCGAGGTGCCGTTCTGGACGCTCCTGCGCAAGCGCGCGGGCTGGCTGGCCGTGCTCTTCGTGGGCGAGATGTTCACCGCGTCGGCGATGAGCTACTACGAGGTGGAACTCGCCAGGGCGGTGGTCTTGGCACTGTTCATCCCGCTCATCATCAGCAGCGGCGGCAACTCGGGCTCGCAGGCCGCGACCCTCATCATCCGCGCCATGGCGCTGGGCGAGGTCGGCTTCCAGGACGTTTGGCGCGTGCTGCGCCGCGAAGCCCTCGTGGGCCTCGGGCTGGGACTCATCCTCGGCCTGATCGGCCTGATCCGCGTCTTCATCTGGGGCACGGTGTTCGGGGTCTATGGCGACCATGTCCTCGTGCTTGGCGCCGCCGTATGCGCCGCCGTGGTGTGCGTGGTGGCCTGGGGCGCGCTGGTGGGCTCGATGCTCCCCTTGGTGCTGAAGCGCCTGGGCCTCGACCCCGCAGCCTCCTCGGCTCCGTTTGTGGCCACGCTGATCGACGTCACCGGCATCATCCTCTATTTCAACATCGCCCTCCTGGTGATGAGCGGGCGCGTTTTCTGATCGCTGACATCCTTTCGCGGCACGTTGCCCCGAATTCCCGGATCCTCGACCTCGGCTGCGGCACCGGGCCGCACACCCGCGAACTGTCCGAGGCGGGCTTCCTCGTGGTCTCCCTGGATTCCGATCCCGACGCCGTGTCCACCGCCCGGGAACTGAACGCGCACGCCGCGCAGTGGCTGGTCGGCCGCGCGGAGGCCTTGCCCTTGATGGAGGGACGTTTCGCCGGGGTGATTTGCCTCGACGTCCTTCATTGGGCCAGCGACCGGGAGAACTTCGAGGCCATGTGGCGCGGAGCCTGGAACGCCGTGGAGAGGGGGGGAGTCTTCCTCGTCCGCACCCTTCTCGTGGATTCCGTCGCCGGCGCGCAGGCCATCGGAGACGGACGAGGCGGGCGTTACCGGCTCGCTTCCGGCGCGGAGTGGTTCCTGCCCCGGCTGGCCGACATCGAAGGACTGCTCGCCGCCTCGGGCGCGCAATCGCCCGAGGTGTTTCCCGGCGAAGACCAGGAACGGATGTTGATCTTGTCGCGAAAGCCCGGTTGACCGGAATCCGTAACCCCCAAAAACCCGCAACGCCCGAATCTCCGCAAACAAAAAGGCCACCCCGAAGGCCGGCCTTTTTCGCGTTGGCTGTCAGCCGTAAGCTGAACGCTGTCGTCCTCTTACAGCCCGACCATCACGCCGGCGCTGAAGGACTGGTACTTGCCGACGTTGTAGTCACCGTTGATGTTGATCGCGAGCAGGCGAATGCTGACGCCCGCGGTGGCGCGGTAGTGGTTCGCACCCTCCGCGGTGAAGCTGACGGGAACCTGCTCGCCGTCCACGTCGAGGTCATACGAGAAGTCGAAGCTCGACGTCTCGTACTGGATGCCGCCGTAAGGCGTGACGTTCATGAAGCGGAAGCCGAACTGCTTGCTGGCGTTGATGTTGAAGGCCTGCGAACGGGCCTCGAGCAGCGTGCCAACCTTCAGGCTCTGGGTGAAGTAGCCCACGCTCACGTCGAGCGGCAGAGGGGGCAGGAAGCCCCACACGGCCGGGTTGTGCTGGATGCCGAAGCCGAAGAGCGAGACCTTGCCGACTTCCTCGACGGTCTCGACCTCCGGAAGGTAGCGCAGGGTCACGTTGGTGCCGTAGACGGTACCGAGGGTCAGTTGCGGCGCGAAAAGGGGCAGGGGGATGTTGGTGAAGTTGCCGAGGATTCCGGTGACTTCCTTGATCGAATCGTTGTAGGGCTGCGTGGTGATCGTGGTGTCGCCGCCGCCTCCGGGCTTGCCGACCGTCACGGACTGCGAAACGACCTTGATGGTCATGACGTCCTTCTT
>DATAHJ010000109.1:0-12157 GCA_036263275.1 Fibrobacteria bacterium
ATCCGCGACGAATACGTCGCCTTCCTCGCGCGCATCGGCGCGACGCCGCGCTTCTTCGTGCCGCTCGCGGCCTTCCCGGGCGAGAACATGGTCGGCCCCTCGGCGAAGATGCCCTGGTACAAGGGCCCCGACCTGCTCTCGGCGGTGGACGCCTTCGAGAAGGCGCCCCCCAAGGACAACCAGCCCTTCCGACTGCCCGTGCAGGATGTGTACAAGTTCACCGCGCGCGGTGACGACCGCCGCATCACGGCGGGCCGCGTCGAATCCGGCACGGTGCGCGTGGGCGACAAGGTCATCTTCTATCCTTCCGGCAAGTCGAGCACGGTGAAGAGCATCGAGGCCTTCTCCGCGCCCGCGCGCGAGGCGATCGACGCGGGCTATTCGACGGGCGTGACGCTCTCCTCGCAGCTCTACGTGGGCCGCGGCGAGATCATGGCGCGCGCCGACGAGGCCGCGCCGCAGGTTTCGGATCGCATCCGCGCCAACGTGTTCTGGATGGGCCGCGCGCCGCTGCGCATGGGCAAGGATTACCTGCTGAAGCTGGGCACGACGAAGGTGCCGACGCGGCTGGAGCACGTGAATTTCAAGATCGACGCGTCGGAGAGCGGGACCGATTCCCCGGCCGACATGGTGGAGCGCCACGACGTGGCCGATGTGATCCTGCAGTTGCGCAAGCCCATCGCCTTCGATCCCACCTCGCTGCTCGAGGCCACGGGCCGCTTCGTGATCGTGGATGATTACGAGATCGCGGGGGGCGGCATTGTTCGCGAAGGATTGTCCGACGACTCCCGCAAATCCAATGCGGACCGCGCGGCAGCGGGTTCGCTGTGGGCCCGGGAGGCGAAGCCGGGCACGGTGGTCTTCCTGGCCGGCGACGAGCCTTCGCTCGACGGCGCCGCGGACATTCTCCGGGAGCGTCATCCGGTGCTGGGTCCGCTGAAGCCCGAGGCCGACCTCGACGCCCTGGCGGAGACGCTCTTCCACGTGGCGACGGCAGGCGTGACGGTCTTCGTGCGCCTCGACGAGCTGGACGCCTTCGACGTGGAGCGCCTCGACGCGCGCCTGTCGTCGGTGCCGCGCCGCTGGGCGCGCACGGCGGACGAAGCGGCTGCGATCGCAAAGGAATTCGGGACCTGATTCTTTAAGAGTTTTGGCAGCGACGGCATAGTCGCCTGAAAAATTTCGGGAACTCGTTGCGGCACCCCGGGGGGGGGTCCCCGCCTCCACGTCGTCCCGAAAGGTTTTGATTCGTTCGCCTCCGGCGACCTCATGTTCCTGTCAAAACTTCGAGGGCATGAGGGCAGGCCCCTCCGTCGCGTTCTTTGAGCTTCGTGAACCGGGGTTATCTCGCCCTCTCATCCCGGCGTAGGCCGGGATCCAGTCAACAGCGTGATGATTCCAACGGATCGGTGTTCCCTATGTCCTTCCGCGCCATGGAAGAACTAATTTCCCCTCCATGACCGAATCCCACGCCTCCCCCAACGTCGTCCTGCAAAAGACCGCCGTGTCGCGGGCCGATCGCGCCCGCGCGGCGGGCCAGCGCGGCGTCGTGCTGTGGTTCACGGGCCTCTCGGGCAGTGGCAAGTCGACCATCGCGAGCGAGGTGGAGCGCCGGCTGAATGCGGCGGGACGCCTGACTTACCTGCTCGACGGCGACAACGTGCGCCACGGCCTGTGCGGAGACCTGGGGTTCTCGGACGCGGACCGCGTGGAGAACATCCGCCGGGTGTCGCATGTGGCGAAGCTGTTCTTGGACGCGAGCGTGATCACGCTGGTGTCGTTCATCTCGCCTTTCAGGGCGGAACGGGGTCAGGCCCGTGAGTTGATCGGGCCGGATTTCGTCGAGGTCTTCGTCGACGCGCCGCTGGAGTTGTGCGAGCGGCGCGACGTGAAGGGGCTCTACAGGAAGGCCCGTGCCGGGGAGATCCCGGCGTTCACGGGCATCTCATCGCCCTACGAGCCGCCGGAGAATGCGGAGATTCACCTGAAGACGGGTGAGGAGACCCTCGAGGCGGACGTGCAGCGGGTGTTGGGGTGGTTGAAAGAAAAGGGATACGTTACGACCTGAATATTCCGATTCAGGCGCTTAAACTATTTCCCCCGCCCCGACCGAAACCCCAGCCACGCCACCAGCACCGTGATCGCCACAAGCCCCGCGATCGCCCATTCCGCCATCCCCGGCATAAGCCCTCCAGTAAGCCGCAAAGGGTAACAAGCCTCGCGGGGGATTCGTATTTTC
Organism: Fibrobacteria bacterium; assembly: GCA_036263275.1. Lineage (GTDB taxonomy): Bacteria > Fibrobacterota > Fibrobacteria > UBA11236 > UBA11236 > UBA11236. The sequence continues at coordinate 2,240 of DATAHJ010000109.1, forward strand.
CGTCTCGTCCAAGCCCCATCCCGGCACGAACAGTACAGGGTTCACGAAAGGATCCCCCATGATGCATCGCAACGGCACCTTCGGTGGCGTTTACGGCCTGGCCTTCATCGGCGCGGCGGTTTACTTCATCCAGCACTCCACGACCTTCTGGCAGGGCGTGCTCGGGTTCTTCAAGGCCGTTGTGTGGCCCGCGGTCCTGATGTACCACCTCCTCGGCTTCCTGAAAATGTAAGGCCTCATGCACGCCGACATCCGCGCCTACAACACCGCCCTTGAGGCCGTGGACCGCAAGATCTGCGTCCTCCTCGCGCACACCATCGACGCCAACCTGCCCGAAGCCGAGAGCAAGATCTGGCACAAACATCCGGTTTGGTTCCTCGAGGGAAACCCCATCGTCGGCTACAGCAAGCAAAAGGCCGGCATCCGTCTCATGTTCTGGAGCGGGAAAGGCTTCGACGAAAGCGGATTGAACATCGAGGGCGAAAAGTTCAAGGACGCTTCGGTGTTCTATAACGCCCTTGATGAAGTCGACCTGAGCGACCTGGAGCGCTGGCTCAAGAAGGGGCGCGAGATCCAGTGGGACTACAAGAACATCGTCAAGCGCAAGGGCAAGCTGGAACGGCTTAAATAGCTGGGAGACTCGTCATGGCCACCTTCGAGACATCGCGCGAGATCCACGCGCCCGCGGAAAAAGTCTTCGCCGCCTTCAGCGATCCCGCGCGGCTCGCGCGGTGGTGGGGGCCGGCCGGGTTCCGCAACACCTTCGCCGTGTGCGAATTCAAGACAGGCGGACGCTGGGTGTTCACGATGCATGGCCCCGACGGCAAGGATTACCCGAACGAAAGCATGTTCTCCGAAATCGCCCCGCCCAAGCGCGTCGTCATCGACCACGTTGTCGAGCCCAAGTTCCGCCTTACGATTGCGCTCTCCGAGACGGCGGCGGGAACCTTCCTGACCTGGTCGCAGGCGTTCGAGAACGCCGAGGTCGCCAAGGCGATCGCGCCCATCGTCATCCCGTCCAACGAGCAAAATCTCGACCGCCTCGTGGACGAAGTGCTGGGCGCTTAAACGCAGGGCGCCTAGCGCCCCGTCAACGCCATCGTGCGCGTGGCCGTGAATCCTTCGGCCCGCATCGACACCAAGTAAATCCCGCCCGCGAGGCCCGAGGCATCGAACGCCGCCTCATGCGGGCCCGGGGCGTATGCGCGGGCCGCGACCGTCGCGACTTCCTTGCCGCGCGTCGTATAAATCCTGAAGGATGCCACGGTCTCGCGCGGAATCGCGAAGCGGATCGAAGCCCTCGCCCCCGCGAGGCTCACCCCTTCGAGCGCGTAGCCCGCGGCCGACCCCGAACCCGGCCGCACGGCCGTGCCCGCCCCGGCGAACAGGCTCGTGTCGACGAAATTGCCCATGGCCGCGTAGCCTGCGATGTTGGGATGCAGCCCGTCGTTGTAATACGTCGTCTGCATGCGCGTGGTGTCGCCCGGCGGCGCGATGCGCAGCAGCTTGTCGAAGTCGACGACCGCGTCATATTTCCCGCTGCTGAGGGCCGTGGTGCGGACCCAGGCGTTGATGCGGCTGCGGCATCCCTCGCTGTTCGCGCTGTAGTAGCTATTGCCGCCGAAGGGGGTCAGCGTCGCGCCGTAGACCTTGAGGCCGCGCGCGTGCGCCGAGTCCGCGATGGTCGTATAGGCGGCGATCACGTTGTTCGAGGTGGTCATCGAGCAACCGGAGTTGCCGATGTCGTTCACCGCCAGCAGGATCATGACCCACTTCACGCCGGAGTGGTCGAAGAGGTCGCGCTTGTAGCGCTGCATGCCCGGCGTGCTCGTGCCGCCGGTGAGCAGGTTGCCCGCGCCGATGCCGCCGTTCAGCACGCCCACCTGATTCGTGCTCGCGTGCGCCAAGAGGTTCGTCGTGAGCGCATCGCTCCAGCGGTTGAAGCCGTCGATGGTGACGCCCAGCCCATCGGTGATCGAATTGCCGAGGATGGCCACGGCACCCGCCGACTGCGGCGCACGCACTTCCATGCTGCTGATCACCCAGCTGCCCATGGTGATCGTGGCCGCGCCCGTGAAGGCGCGGTCGGTGACATGGTTGCCCATCAGCACGCGCGGCACGGTGCGCGAGCCGCGGTGCACCGTCATGCCGGGGTAGCTGCCCGACGTGGGCGTGGGGCCGAGGTACAACGTGATCTGCACCTGCGAGCCCGGCGCGAGGTTGAAGGCCATCGCGTCCGACCATACGTAGGCGTTGGCGGGCATGGTGACGGAGTCATTACCGTTGAACTTGAAGAACTTCGTGGTGGTGGTGTCGATCAATCCCGAGCCCGCCGAGACGGCGATGGTGGCGGCGTTGATGCGGACGGGAACGTTCGTGTATTCGTTGGTGAAACGCATCCGCAGCGTGTCGCCGCCGATGGAAACGCGCAGCACCTGGCGCACGGAGTTGTTGGCGAGTCCCGAGTTGGCGGGCGCGCCGGAGGGCGTGGGCGGATTGTATGCGCTCTGCGCGCTCACCAGCGGCTCCGGCGCCGTGGCCCACGTCGCGACCCATTTGGTCTGCGCATGCACGCCCGCCGCGGCCGCCAAGGCCGCGAGCGCCAACCGGAAATATCGGGAATGAATCGTCGTGATAGCGTTCGAAATTTTCGTCATCATGCCGCCTCGGAAACGTCTGGTAAAGCCTTGGATCCGGATCGGATACCCTCCCCGCAAAATACCGCCGTTCCGGGGGCGTCGCTCCCCATATCCGCGGGCCCCTTCCCCGAAGCCCGAAATAGGGACGCGTACACCCACTTTTTTTTCTCGGATGACACGCATGCTTGCTTGTTTTGGAACAAGCCGGTCAAATGGGATATTCGGGGGGAAAAAATCGCATGCCCGGCATAGATTAATCCTGACACCACGGCCGACGAAAGCCGGTCGCCTCCGAACTTCCAAAGGGGAATGCATCGTGAAAGATCCACGCCTCCATGCATCCGGAAAACTCCTCGCCTCGCTCCTCCTGCTCGCCTCTCCGGCGGTGCAGGCGCAGGCCTTTCCGGCCACCGTCAATCCGAAGCTCGTCCTCACGGCCGTGCCGAACTCCAGCTTCGCGCCCAACATGGGACTCGGCTTCCTGTCGGACGGCCGCATGGTCTTTCTCGCGTCGGACACCGGCACCGCCGGCGTGAACGGCGGCAGCGGCAAGATGGGACAGGGCTACATCATGCCCGCCTCCGCCAAGAACGCCGTTTACCTGGGCAGCGGCCTCAGCGCCTCCGGAAGCCTTTCCGGCGTGACGTTCACGAAGATCCTGGACTCGCTGACCGGTCCGCCTCCCGGCGTGACGGTCGTCAACGACACCGTGTACGTCGGCGACCGCGACGGGTTCTACCGCGTCAAGAGCCTTGCCCCCGCGGCGACGGCCCGCTCGAAAAACGCCGTGCGGCTCATCAAGATGATCACGACCGACTCGAACTTCACCTGGAACCGCGGGCCCACGGGGCACCAGTGGCCCTTCACGCCGCAGTACTACAAGGGACGGTTCTACGCCCCCTATAGCGGGTCGATCATTCCCGGCGGCTACTCCGGCGCGCCCCCCACCAGCACGTTCTCCGGCTCCATCCTTTCCTGGGCGAAGGACTCCATTGTTCCCGACAACGCGCCCGCGAACGCCGGATACACCAAGGAGGCCGGCGGCCAGCGCTCGCCCAACGGAATGGGAATGGGCCCCAACGGCGAGTACATGGTTTACGCCGACAACCAGGGCAGCTTCAACCCGGGGTGTCCGATGCACATTTTCCGTCCCGGGCAGCCGCTCGTGACATACGGCACGCGTCAGGGCACCGCCACCAACGCGGGAGGCGCTGCCTCCGGCCAGATCAACGGCAACACCAAGCGCAACTGGGCGGAGGATCTCCCCTATCAGCCTCCGCTCATCTGGGTTCCCTACTCGCCCTCGGCCTCCGCCAGCCAGCCGCTCTACCTGACCTTCGGCCCGTACAAGGGCCACTGGATCATCGGAGACGTGAACACCTCGGGCATGGGGCGCTTCTTCATCGACAACGTCGACACCTCGGGCCATTACCAGGCCTCCTACCACCTGTTCGCGGGCACCGGGATCAACTCGACCGGGACCACCGAAGGCAAGGCCATCAACCGCATGGCCATCTCCCCGGACTCGGCGGTCTACGTGGGAACGGTCCTGAAGATCGGCAACTGGCCCACCGGCAACCCCGGACCGGTGTTCCGCATGACCTTCAAGGACACGTCCATCTTCGAGATCCTCGCTGTCCGTTCGCGCAAGAGCGCCGACGGAACCGCCAACGGCATCGAGGTGTTCTTCTCGCAGCCGATCGACCCGACCACGGTGACCGCGGCCAGCTTCGCGCTGCAGCAGAACAACTTCCTGCTCTCGGCGAACTACGGCACCAACTCCCAGAACTTCTTCCAGAAGACACCCACCGTCTCGGGCATTTCCTTCTCCAACGATAATCGCAAGGTGTTCGTCGCCATCAGCACGCCCGACACCAGCATCGGCGCGGCGCACATCGGCAAGCTGGGCGTGGGCAACAACCCCACCGGCGTCTGGGGCGGGCCCGGCGAGCAGGACCGCGTGCTCCGCGTGACCGTCGACACGACCGCCCGCTCTGCGAGCGGCGCCACGCTCTTCCACAGGATCGCGTGGATGGGCTGGTTCTACCAGGCCAACACGCGCTTCGACCCCGCCAATTCCGACCTTGCTCCCCTCGCCAACCCGGTCTCGATCCGTCCCGGGAAGGGATCGGGCAGGCTGGCCGCGACCGTGGACGTGCGCGCCGTGGCCGGCGCCCTCGAGGTCCGGCTGTACGACGGTCCCGCCGCGACGGTGTCGGTATACGGCGTCGACGGCAAGCTCGTCGCGGAGCGCTCCGGATCGGGCGTGGTCCGCTTCGAGGCCGGAGCCCTCTCCCGAGGCCTTCACGTGCTGCGCGTCCGCCAAGGCAAGGAAGCCTATACCCGTTCCGTGATGCTCTGATTCTCCTTCAGGGCGAGCGCAAGAAGCCCCGGTCCTTGCGAACCGGGGCTTTTTCATTCCTCTTCTCCCCAAGCCCCCCTCCGGGAGGTCAGGGGGCCGAGTTTAACGGATCTCGATCGTCTTCGGCTTCGCCTCGTCGGCCTTCGGGATGCGCAGCGTGAGCGCGCCGTCCTTGAAGCTCGCCTCCACGGCGTCGGACTTCACGTTCCTCGGCAGTTCGAAGGTGCGCGAGAACTCGCCATGGCGCGACTCGACGTAGCGATACTTGCCGTCCTCGGCGCGGCTCGCGGCCTCTTTCTTGCCGGAGAGGACGAGGCGGTTTTCCTTCACCTCGACGCGGATGCCCTCGCGGGCGACGCCGGCGAGCTCGGCTCGCAGCACGTAAGCGTCGGCTTCCTCGACGACGTCCACGGCGGGAACGAACGAGGGGGCGGTGCGCGCAAAGGCGCCGCGATCGAAATCGCTAAAGAACTGGTCGAGCCAGGTGGCGGGGCGGTGGGCGGTTGCGTAGGTCATGATGATCTCCTGAAATGTGTGACGCCGGAACATCCGGCGATGCCACTGGGTATTGCAACCCGCATGCCAAACTCGGCGCAGGGGATTTGGGGGCGGGATGCGTCGCGGTCCCCGGGTTTTTCGGTTTTCTTCGGGGTCATGCCTTCGGTCGTTTTCAGCTTCGAACAAGGCCCGAAACGGGATGTTCAGGATTAACACGCCGGATTGATACATTCGAATCCATGAAATTCACGCTGGATGCCGCCGCGCTGGAGCGGGTTTTCGAGGCTTGGAACGTGCCCATCCCCGAAAAAGGACTCGTTCTCTTCGCCCTCCGAGGCTGTAAGCCCCTCCCCCCCGTTGGAATGGGGTGGACGAAATCCGTGCGGCTCGAAACCTTCCAGCCGGACTTCGTCCACATGCGCTGCACGATCGGGATCTGGGATCGCACGACGGGACGCGTCTTCGCCGCGCCGGGCTCCACCGTGCCGCATCGCGACAACATCAAAAAGGCCGCCACGCGGCCCGGAAAGATGAAGGGCCGGGGAACCAACCAATTGGAGCCCGGCTTCTATACGGACCTCACGAAGGGCGAGCATCTGCAGGGCAAGCCGCAAGGCCACGCGGCGCTGCGGCAGACGGGCTATCGCTTCTATCGCCGCGCGCTGGCGCTCCCGAAAAACGGATCGCCCTACTCGCCGAAGTCTCCCCTGTTCTTCGGCAACCCGTACGACAACCTGCACTGCGCCTGGAACATCGATCCCGCGAAGGATGGATTCCGCAGCGCGGGCTGCGTGGTGGTGGCCGGCTGGCCGCACAGCCCGCGCCTTCCCGACGCGGTGCCGAACAAAGGATCCTGGAAAATCTTTCACGACCTGCTTTATGCTGCGCCGCAAAAGAAATTCCCTCTCCTGCTCCTGCCGGGCGACGCCGCCGCAAAGACGTTAGGGTCCATGAAGGGCGGCGACAAACATCTTCTTTACGGCTCGCGGGGCGAGGCCGTGAAGGCCTTGCAGCGCCGCCTCGTCGCGCGCGGGCTCTACAAGGGCCGTATCAATGGAATCCTGGGCGTCGGCACGTACCGGGCGTGGAACGCGACGGGATTTTCGGCCTGATTCGGGCATCTGTACGGGCGCACCAGGCGGCGCCCCTTCCTACATTTTACCCCCGATGAACGCCCCCGCCGCCAGCCTTCGCAAGCCCCACTGGCTCAAGGCCAAGATCCCCTCCGGCCCCGAATACGCCGCCCTTCGCGACAACGTGCGCTCGCATGACCTCCATACGGTCTGCGAGAGCGCGAGCTGCCCCAACCTGGGCGAGTGCTGGTCGGCAGGCACGGCCACCGTGATGATCCTGGGCAACACCTGCACGCGCGGCTGCCGCTTCTGCGACGTGCCCAAGGGCCGTCCCGACGGCATCGACGGCGAAGAGCCGGAGCGCGTGGCGGAATCCGTCCGGCTGATGGACCTCAAGTACGTCGTGATCACCTCGGTGGCCCGCGACGACCTTCCCGACGGCGGCGCGGAAATCTGGCACGAGACGGTGCTGCGCACGCGCCTCGAGAACCCCAACACGCGCGTCGAAATTCTGATCCCCGACATGCAGGGGCGAATGGATCTCGTCGACCGCATCCTCGATGCCGGGCCCGACGTGCTCAACCACAACTTCGAGACGGTGGAAAGGCTTCAGCGCCACCTGCGCGGCAAGGCCAACTTCCGCGACACCTCCGCCGTGCTGCGACGCGCGAAGGAAAGGGGCTTCGTCACCAAGACCAGCCTCATGCTCGGCGTGGGCGAAACGCGCGAAGAGCTGGAAGCGGTGATCGACCACATCGCCTCGCTCAAGGTGGACATCCTGACGATCGGGCAGTACCTCTCGCCCGGCGGCCCGAATCACCTTTCGGTGGAGCGCTTCGTGCCGCCGGAGGAATTCTCCGCGCTGCGCGACTACGCCCTCGCGCGCGGCATCAAGGTCTGCCAATCGGGGCCGCTGGTGCGCTCGTCCTACAAGGCGGACGAGACGGCGGGAAAAATCTTCGGAACCAACGGATGAAATGATGGAAAGATGAAATGATGAGGAGACGGATACTCCCATCATTTCATCCTTCCATCATTTTCCTCTCGCGGCGATGTCGCGCTCGGCTTCGTCCCAACACTGCTCCACGTACGCTTTCATCGCGTTCCAGGACGACTTGTCGTCGGGAAGGCCTTTCGTCTCCATGGGCGGAAAGAAGCGCAGGTCCACCGGCAGGGGCACGGGCGCCTTCGGATCGTACGCCTCGTAGGCCGCCCGCGAATTGTTGATGTGCACCGGGATGATGCGCGCGCCGGCCATCATCGCCATGCGCATGCCGCCAAGCTTTAAAGGGAGCCGATGGCCGGTCTTGCTGCGCGTGCCTTCGGGAAACACGATCAGCGGCCGTGAGCCGAGCGTGCGGGCGGCCACTTCGAGCGCCTTGCGCGCGCCCTGCCGATCGGAACGGTCGATGAACACGCTGCCCACCGCGCGCATCCAGAACGCCAGCAGCGGAATCCGGCTGAGTTCCTTCTTGGCCACGAAGCCCACCCCCTCCGCGGTGCCCGCGGTCATGGCCGGAATGTCGAGCCAGCTGTTGTGGTTGCAGAGGTACACGCGCGGGAGGGAACGGTCCACCGGCAGGAACTCGCGCCCGGTGACATGCAGCTCGACCTGGAACACGCCGAGGAGGTAATGGCCCCACTCCACGAAGAGCCGGTCGATCGTCGCCTGCCGGCGCTCCCGGCCGAACAGCGACGCCCACGCATAGTCGCGCAGGGCATAAGCCATGAAGGCGAGCACCCGAATCACGCGCCAAACGGTGATCATTCTCAAATCCTCCCGCAATCCAATACGTATTCGAAAATACGCAATCGAAGTCATTCCTTGAAAAATCCGAAAAGAAAAAGGCCCCGTTTCCGGAGCCTTTGACTTCGCAGCGAGCCGCTTTTAGCGGGTCGCCTCCATGCGCTCCTTGAGGGCGCGACGGATGGCCGAGTTCAAGCGACGCTTGCGCTCTTCCGAGGGTTTCTCGTGACGCTGCTTCTTCTTCACGTCGGAGAGGATACCGGCTTTCTCGCAGGTCTTGGTAAACCGGCGAAGGGCTTTCTCGAAGGACTCTCCGGGGCGGACGATGACGCCTGTCATGTTGTATTCACCTCTTTTCGACCGTTTGAGGGCACCGGTCGGGGGAAGGTTCCACCACGCCGGGAGGGGGAATGTATGTAGCCGGGACAGGGGGCGTCAAGACACAAGATGTGGGGGTATCGCATTTGGGGTGGCGGAATCCTCGATTTTCTTCGAAAACAAAGGTTTTCGGGTCGGAAAACGCAGCGCCAGCAACGAAAACCCCCAAAACCGAAAACCCATGGAACCCGATAGCCATGGCGTTTCAAAACATCGTAATCCGCTGAAAAAGCGGCATTCCAAGGGTTTTCCGGGGCCTTTGGGGTTACTATTTCCAAGGTCGACCTTCCCTCCCCACCTCCCCAAAGAGGCCCGAGATGTCCAAATGGATTCCCCTGATGATGGTGGCGGCCCTGACCCTCTTCACGGGCTGCAAGAAGTCCGGGCAGCCCAAGACGGAAGCCCCGGCGGTCGACACCGCCGCGGCCCTTCCGGCTCCCCCGGAACTTGAGCCCGTCGACGCCGACCTCTTCGCCGACTCCATGCCTGCCGCCAAGGTGGATTCGGTCGCGACGAAAAAGACGACGACCCCCGCGGCGCCCGCCGTGAAACCCGTTCCGACGCCCGCCTCCGCTCCGGCCGCGGCGCCCGCAACGAAGCCTGCGGCGACGATCGCCGCGAAGCCGGCGAGCAAGGTTGCTCCCGCCACGACCAAAAGTGCGACGACCGTGACCGCCGGTACTTCCGACAAGGGCGCGTACACTCTCCAGGTCGGCATCTTCAACACCGAGAAGCAGGCCAACGCCACCTCCGACAAGCTGAAGGCCCAGGGCTTTCCGGCCTACGTGACGCGCGTGCAGGATCCCAAGCCCACCATGCCCGGCACCTACTATCGCGTCCGCGTCGGCTCCTTCGCGACGAGCGAAGCCGCGCGCGCCTACGGCCAGGCGAACCTCGCGCCCGCGGGCGTCGACTTCTGGGCCGACCTGAAGGGCCACGACAGCAAGTCCCTCCCGTCACAGGCGTCCTCGGCTGCGGCGCAGCCGGTGGTCAAGGCCAAGCCTGCTCCCGTCGCCACGCCGACACCCGCTCCGGCCGCGGCTCCGAAGCCCGCGCCCACGCAATCGGCTCCGGCTTCGTCGACCCCTGCGCCCGCGGCGTCGACTCCCGCGCCCGCAACGCAGTCCGCGCCGGCTTCCACTCCGGCCCCGGCGGCGGCGCCCGCTCCCGCGACGCAGGACACCAAGCCCGCGCGCACGCTGCCGGACTGGTAACCAACGG
>DATAHJ010000110.1:0-4398 GCA_036263275.1 Fibrobacteria bacterium
GAGAAGGAAGGCCTCCCCGCCATCCTGCACTCGGCCCTCGGCATCTATTCGCCTCCCGACCTGCGCCAGTGGGAGACGTGGGTGAACAACATCAAGAAGAACCGCGTGAACCCCGCGCGCACCGTGACCATCGCGCTGTGCGGCAAGTACACCGCCCTCGAGGACTCGTATGCCTCGGTGGTGGAGGCGCTCATCCACGCGGGCGCGCACCTCGACGTGCGTGTCGACCTCAAGTGGGTGGACACCTCCAAGCTCGCCTCCGCGGAGGACGCGGGAGCCGCCCTCGCGGGCGTGCAGGGCGTGATCGTGCCGGGCGGCTTCGGCCGCCGCGGCATCGAAGGCAAGATCCACGTCATCCGGCACGCGCGCGAGGCCGACCTGCCCTACCTGGGCATTTGCTACGGCATGCAGCTCGCCGTGGTGGAGTTCGCGCGCAACGTGGTGGGGCTCCAGAACGCCAACACCTCCGAGGTGCGCGAGGAGGGCGTGCAGGTCGACCATCCGGTCATCGACATCCTGCCCGGCCAGGTCAACGTCTCGGCCAAGGGCGGCACCATGCGCCTGGGCGGCCACGACGTGGAGCTCAAGGCCGGCAGCCGCGCCAGCAAGATCTACGGCGGCAAGACGAGCATCCGCGAGCGCTTCCGCCATCGCTACGAGGTGAATCCCGCCTACGTCGCGCAGCTGGAAGAGAAGGGCCTCGTGTTCTCGGGCCGCCATCCCGAGGAGAACATCATGCAGGTGCTGGAACTGCCGGGGCACCGATTCTTCATGGGCGGGCAGTTCCACCCGGAGCTGACCAGCAACCTGCGCCGTCCCGCGCCGCTGTTCCACGAGCTGGTGAAGGCGGCGATGGGGGTGTGATCCCCGTCACGCTTTTCGGCGTCTCCGCCGCGTCTTCGGCGTTTTCGCCGTGACGCGCGTCACTTGGGTTTTTCCGCGCGCGGGGTATTTTCCCGCGATGCGAATTCCTTCCGTCCTTCCGGCCTCCTTTAAACAATGGGTGCAAGCTCCGCGCCATTGGATCGCGCGCATCCTCTCGCGCCTACCCGCGCTCGCGCCGGCGGAGAAAGGCGCGCTCATCGCCATCATCGTCGTCCTTGCAGCGGGCGGCTTCCTGCGCGCGTGGGAACACTCCGGCGTCAGCATCGGCCCGGTCGAGGACTGGAAAACCCTGCGGGAACTCATCGTGAACGCCCGTGAGGATTTCGCGAGGCAAGGCGGGAACAGCGGGGGGTTTCCTTGCGCCGTCGATGAACTGCCCGTGGACTCCGCAGGCGCAGGGGACGGGGAACACATCCTCGCGGCGGGAATGGGGTTCGGGTCGCACGGCAAGTCGTCGGGAAAATCCGGGAGCGGCAAGAAGGCCGCGCCCGCGCGACCCGTCGACCTCAACGCGGCGGGCGAAAAAGCGCTGCTGTCGTTGCCCGGAGTGGGTCCTTCCACCGCCAAGGCCATCCTCGCCCATCGCGCGGCGCAGGGACGCTTCCGCAGCGTGGACGACCTGCTCCAGGTCAAGGGCATCGGCCCCAAGAAACTGGAGGCCCTGCGGCCCTATGCACGCGTGGAGGCAAGGGTTACGGCCCCGGACACCCCCTCTTCCGTAACCTCTCCTTGATGGTGCCGGGACCCTTCGGAGGGTTCCTCCAGGACCCGTGGAGGCCCCACTCATTATTGGTAAACTTTGTGCCGCAATGGCACGAAAATCCGGCACCGTCGCGGCCTTCGAGGTCTCGCCCAGCGTCCTGCGTCTCGTGGAGATGACGCGCGACGAACGCCGCGTGCTGGCCGCCGCTTCAATGGACCTGGAAGCGGGCCGCTGGCTCGATCCCGAGCACCTTGCCGCGCGCGCGCGCTCCCTCTGGGCGGAAGCCGTCCGGGGAAAGCCGACGCGACTGATCGCCTCCGTCCCCGCGGCGCACGCGCACTTCCGCGTGATCGACGCGCCCGTCGCGGAAGATGCCGACGATTACCTCGCCTGGGACATGGCGGGCTACCTCGCGCGTCCGCGCGCGGACTACGCGCTCGCCTTCGCGCCCGCCGCGAGGACAGGACATGAGGGCGCGCGCCGCCACGTCGCCGCGGCCTTCGATCGCGCGAAGGCCGCCGTCGTGCGCGACGCGCTGGCGTCGGCCGCGAAGCTGCCGCTCGCGGCGCTCGACGTCGACGCGGCCGCGATCGCCAACGCGCTCGAGGCCGCGCATCCCGATTCGCGCGCGGGCCTTGCGCTGGTGGTGCAGGCGGAGCGCCACGCCGCGGCCGCGCTGCGGCTGCGCGACGGCGTGGTCGCGGGCCATGCGCCCGCGCGCGAGCCCGCCTCCGCCACCGAAGCGTCGGGCGCGCCCGATGCCCAGGATCGCGCCGAGGGCCTGATGAAGCGCGCGCACGCCCTGCGCGACATCGTGCGCACCGCGGGCACCGAGTGGGAAACTCCGGAGCGCGCCTGGCTCTGCGGCGAACTCGCCGCCGACGAGGACTTCCGGGAACTGCTGCGCGCGGAGACGGGCATCGCGTTCCGCCTCCTCAATCCCTTCGCGAACCTTCCCGGCCCGGATCCCGCGGACTTCCCCGGCGCTTGGCCGGGCGCGCCCTACGCGGCCGCGGTGGGGCTGGCCTTGCGCCTGCTGGAGGAGCCCTGATGCTGCGCCTCGACTTTTTGCGCGACATGGCGCGCGACCTCGATCCGGCAAGGAAGCCGGCGACGCCCGCGCCCAGGCGTTCACCTGAAGGCTCGGGGGCCGGCAAGCGGGCGCTCGGAGTGCTGCTGGTCCTGATGATCGCGGGCGGCGTGGCGCTGTACATCACGCGGCCGCGCCTGTTCGACTTCGTCGACTTCGGCGGCAAGCGCGCCGCCGAGGTGGCGCGCGCGGACTCGCTGCGCACCCAAGCGCTCCATATGAAAGCTTCGCGCGCGGTGGATGAAGGACTCGCCCTGTCCATCGAGTGGCTGAACCAGCTGGAAACCTTGCCGCTCGGCGACAGCGCCTGGGCCCTGACCTTGTCCTCCTTCACGCCCCCGGGTCGCTTCGTGCTCAAGGGCTCGGCGCGCAAGGAAGAGACCATCAGCGCGGTGCAGGAGGCCTTGGTGCTCTTCCCCGGCGCCGACGTGACCGAAAGCCGCGCGGACCGCTACGCGGCCCCGGAAAGCGGGTACGCCTTCGCCTTCTCGGGCAGCGTGACGCTGTCTCCCGAAGATTCGCTCCCCCCTGTCGATCGAACGATTGCGGTGGACCGGGTCGATGCCGAACTGACATCCCTGCGGGACGCCGCGACCGCCGCAGGCATCCTGTTCGCCACTCCCGAACCCGGAGCCGCAGCCCCCGGAAGCGGGCTGGAGGCCCGCGCCTACCACCTGTCCGGAACCTGTGATTCCGCGGGTTTGGCAGGAATTCGGACCCTTTTGGAGGGCGAACGCCGCCGGGGATCACCCTTCGGAGTGCGTCGTTTGACACTCGAAAACCGGGATGGTCATCGGGCGGTATTTTTGGACATAATGGCATTCACGCGCTGATACGAAAGGCGCTGAAGGCCGCGTTTATATTTTTTCCTGTCGCATTTTGCTGTTTTTTGGGCTTCGTTTTTGTCGATTCGACGCCCGCAAAAGCTTCGGGGAATTCGTGAAATTTTCGGTCTCGTCCATCCAGCTTCTCTTCGGGACGCTCGTCCTCGCAGCCGGGTTGGCCGCGCCCTCGTTCGGCCAGTCGAACCTGATCCCGGCCGACACCGGGAGCGCCGCCTACAAGCAGTGGAAGGCCGAGCACGACGCCTGGGAAAACAACTACTCGCAGTGGCAGAAGCGCTACGTGAAGTGGCAGGAGGAGCAGGCGCGCCTCGACGACGGCTTCCTGCTCTCCATCGGCGTCGGCCCTTCGCCCATGCGCATGGACACGCGGTTCTCAGGGGGCAACGTGACCGACTTCCCGGACCGCCCTCCCTTCCCGGACGTGAGCCTGCGCGGTCTCGGCCTCGCGGTGGACGCCCGCATGGGCTGGCTCGTGGAGAACGATCCCTACCTGAAGGACTACTGGTACGGCGATGACGAATTGCACGACCAATTGTTCCTGACCTTCGACATCATCACGCGCTCGACGCCCTATCCGCAGTGGCGCTTCGCGGAAAACGACTCCGCGAACACGGACACTTTCCTTCGCCCCATTTTCGTGATGGATCTCATCGTCGGCCCCGGCATGACCTACCTGATCTATCCCTACCGGATCTCGTTCAGCTCCACCGTGGGCTTCGGCCTGCTCGGCATCCAGGGCGAAAACGGCAGCATTCGTTCGCAGATCGGCCCCGCCTTCAGCGCCCGCGTCGCGCAGGAGTGGGTCGTGAAGGAGAACTGGCGCTCGGGCATCGCCATCAGCTACGGCATCGCGCAGTCCATCAATCCGCGCCGCG
>DATAHJ010000111.1:0-3279 GCA_036263275.1 Fibrobacteria bacterium
GGTGTCCGCGAAGGTAACGTTTCATCACAATTTTCACGATCCTGTCGCATGGCCATGACAGCCCGAATATTACGTCAGCGCGATGCACGCCGCCATGCGGCCCGTGACCCCGCCGTCGCGGCGGTAGGAGAAGAAGCGGGCGGGATCGCCGCGCGTGCAACCGGCGATATCCGTGACGAATTCGGGCCGGACGCCCGCGGCGAGCGCCTGCGCGCGGTTGCTCCCGCGCAGGTCGAAGTGCGGCTTGCTCCCGCCGCGAAGCACATGCTCCCGGGGCAGCGTCGCCGCCACGTCTTCGCCCACTTCCATCTCTTGGTCGGAAAGACAGGGGCCGAGCGCGACGCGCGTGCTTTCAGGGCGGCAGCGCCCCTCGGCGAAGAGGCGCGCCAGCGCGCGTCCCAGGATTTGGTCGCGGCTGCCACGCCAGCCGGCGTGCACGGCGGCGACGCAGCCGCTTTCGGGGTCGGCGACGAGGGCGGCGAGGCAATCGGCCATGGTCACCGCGATCACCGTTCCGGGGGCGTGCGTGAAGATCGCGTCCGCCTCCTCCGAAGAGGAATCCGGCTTCGCCTCGATCATCGCGGCGCCATGCCGCAGAAGCGGAAGGACCGCAACGCGTCGCGAACAACCCTGCGATTCCAGCAGGATCCCCCAATTTCTCTTCACCGTTTCGGGATCGTCCCCGCTGAGCGGACCGAGATTCAGGGAGGCATAAGCCCCTTCGCTCACTCCGCCAGCCCGGGTCGTGAAAAAAGCCCGGACGCCCCCAAGGCCGGGAAAAGCATGCAAAGGGGCCGGAGGGGCGGGCGAATCGGGTGGCACGGGGCCAGATATAGGTTTCCCCGGGCGGGGCGGCGGTGCTATCTTTGCCGCGGCTTTGCCGATCCCAGCCGGATCGGCCGGAGGAACGCATGGATAACGCAGGAAAGACCACGTCCGGTTTCAGTTGGCGGACGTTTTCCGAGGATCTTTGGCTTCGTCACTCGCGCCGCGTCGTGGCCGGTGTCGTCGCCGTGCTGGTCGTGGCGGCGGGCTGGTTCATCTGGTCGGGCGTGAACGAGCGTCGCGTCGAGGCCGACAACAAGCGCCTGGGCGCCGCCTACGTGCTGCTGCGCGAGGACAATGCCGCCGGCGCCGAGCAGGCGCTGCGCGCCTTCCTGGCGGAGAACCCGTCGTCGCTGGCGCGCGACAAGGCCAATCTTTTCCTGGGCAAGCTGCTCTATCGCCAGGAGCGCTACGACGAGGCCCTGCAGGCCTACGAGCAGGTGCGCGCGCACGGCAAGTCCCTCGCCCTGATCGGCGCGGGAGCCCTGCATGGCCGCGCGGCCGCCTACATGCAGAAGTCCGACTACGCGCGCGCCGCGGACCTGCTCGACGAGCTGGTGAAGACCTACGGGGCGCGCACCGGCGACCCGAGCGAGAACCTTGCCGGCGAGGAGGCCGTGGACTTTTCGCCCAACGTGCCCAATGCCCTCTGGAAACTGGCGCTTTGCCGTCGCGCCCTGGGCGAGGGCGACAAGGCCCGCGCCGCCGCGGAGCGCCTCGTGCGTGCCTATCCCGGCAGCCGCGAGGCGCAGGACGCCGAGAAGCTGCTGGTCACTCTTTAAGCTTCGGGGTCGGTTCTGCGTTAATTACGAATTACGAGTTACGAATCAAGCGCGGGAATCCCGCGCTTTTTTTGTTTCCGGGCAGCTTTGATTCGTAATTCGTAATTCGTAATTCTTTCTTGTGCCCTCCTCCTTCGATCTCGTTTCTCCCTACGAACCCGCCGGCGACCAGCCGGGAGCCATCGGACGGCTCACGGGAGAGTTTCAAAAGGGCTCGAAGTACCAGACCTTGCTGGGCGTGACCGGGTCGGGCAAGACCTTCACGATGGCGAACGTGATCCGGAACCTCGACCGCCCCGCCCTCGTCCTCTCGCACAACAAGACGCTGGCGGCCCAGCTCTACCAGGAGTTCAAGGCCTTCTTTCCCCGCAACGCGGTGGAGTACTTCGTCAGCTATTACGACTACTACCAGCCCGAGGCCTACATCCCCTCCAGCGACACCTTCATCGAGAAGGACTCGCAGCGCAACGAGGAGATCGACAAGCTGCGCCTGCGGGCCACCGCATCGCTGATGTCCCGCAAGGACGTGGTGGTGGTCTCGTCGGTCTCGTGCATTTATGGCCTCGGCACTCCGGTCGAGTACGCGAAGATGATGATTCCCGTCCGGGTGGGGGCGGGGGAGGGACGCGAGGCCCTGCTCAAGGCCTTCATCGCCGCATACTACGCCCGCAACGACATCGAGTTCAAGCGCGGCACCTTCCGCGCGCGGGGCGACGTGGTGGAGATCCGCCCCGCCTACGACGACTTCGCGTATCGCATCGAATTCTTTGGCGACGCGGTGGAGCGCATCCGCCGCGTGGACATCCTGACGGGTGAACAGCTGGCGGACCTGCCGGAGGCGCTGATCTACCCGGCGCGGCACTATGTCACCGGCGAGGAGGGGATGGGCCGCGTGCTGCGCGACATCCGCACGGAGCTCGACGCGCAGACGAACAAGTTCAACATGGAAGGCAAGCTGCTGGAGGCCCAGCGGATCAACCAGCGCACCACCTTCGACATGGAGATGCTGAAGGAGATCGGGTTCTGCTCGGGCATCGAGAACTACAGCCGCATCCTCGAGGACCGGCCGGTGGGGTCGCCGCCTTCCACCTTGCTGGACTTCTTCGGGAAGGATTACCTGCTCATCGTCGACGAGTCGCACGTGACGATCCCGCAGATCCGTGCCATGTACAACGGCGACCGGGCCCGCAAGGAAAGCCTCGTCAACTACGGTTTCCGCCTCCCTTCCGCGCTCGACAACCGTCCCCTCAAGTTCGACGAGTTCGAGGCGCGCATGCCGCAGACCCTCTTCGTCTCCGCCACGCCGGCGGACTACGAGCTGGAGAAGACGGGTGGCGAGGTGGTGGAGCAGGTGATCCGGCCCACCGGCCTGCTCGATCCCGACGTCGAGATGCGGCCGGTGCGCGGCCAGATCGACGACCTGCTGCACGAGATCCAGACGCGCACGGCGGCGCGCGAGCGGGTGCTGGTGACCACGCTCACCAAGCGCAGCGCGGAAGACCTCACTGACTTCCTCAAGGAGGCGGGGGTCAAGGTGCAGTACATGCACTCCGACACCGACACGCTGAAGCGCAGCGAAATCATCAAGGAATTGCGGGCGGGCGATATCGACGTGCTCGTCGGCATCAACCCCCTCCGCGAGGGCCTAGACCTGCCCGAGGTGTCGCTGGTG
>DATAHJ010000112.1:0-4522 GCA_036263275.1 Fibrobacteria bacterium
CTCCTTTCATGACGAGGAATGAGAAACGACCTGAAAAAACAAGGGGATGCGCGGCGAAACCTTACGCGCTGAATGCCTTCGAATCCTCGAGGAAACCCACCATGCCCGCATCGCTGAGCGGGTGGTCGGCGACGGTGGAAAGCACGTTGGCGGGCACCGTGAGGATGTCCGCGCCCGCGAGCAGGCACTCGGTCAGCTGCACGGGGTTCCGGATGCTGGCCGCCAGGATCTCGGTGGTGATGCCGTAGTTGGCGTACACCTGCGCGATCTCGAAGATGAGGCGCGCGCCCGCGTCGCGGGCCTCGCCGCCCATCGCGACGTATTCGCTGTTCGCGTATTTCTTGTCGCCCTCGCCCGTCCAGTACAGGCTGTTGCCGGCGGGCTTCGACGGGTCGTCGTGCTTCGCCATGTAGTCCGGAACGCGGCCCAGGAAGGGCGAGATGTAGGTCGCGCCCGCGTTGGCGGCCCACAGCGCCTGCGTGGTGTTGAAGATCAGCGTGACGTTCGTCTTGATGCCCTTCTCCCAAAGGCGACGGATCACCTTGAGGCCGGTGAACGGGTCGCCGCCCTCGACGACTGCCGGGTATCCGCCCATGGGGACCTTGATGATGGCGTTCTTGCCCAGCGCGCCGAGCTCGGTGGCCTGCTTCACCATCTTCTCCTCGGTCAGCTCGGTAAGCTCAAGCGAAACCGGATACGGATTCAACATCGCGCACAAGTCCTTCATGATCGCCTTGGCTTCCTTCCAGGACTTCGCGCCGGCCTTCTTGAGGAGCGTGGGATTGGTGGTGATGCCGTGGATGAGCCCGGCCTTCAGCAGCGGGGCGATGTCGGCCTTCACCGCGGAGTCGCAAAAAATGCGCGGGCTCTTGGGGGCGGGATGCTTGAGCGTGCTACCCTTCTTGTTGGCGTTGATCACGGGCATCTTCTCGCGGCGGGCGAGCATGGCGGCGCTGTTGGGGATGGCCTCGAACATGGGGGTTTTCTCCGTTATCGCTTGGGTTTTTCGGTGTCTTCGTAAACTAGGAATTTCCGCGATGCGGGCCTCAGAGCCTGGGTGATTCCAGAAACACGGGATCGGTCAGGGATTGCAGGAACTCCACGAGGTCCGAAAGCTCCCCGTCGGTCAGGCCGAGCGGCTGCATAAACGTCGAGACGTTAGGCGAAGGATGGCCGCCGGAGTTGTAGTGGCGCACGACGTCATCCAGCGTGACGAAGCGCCCGTCGTGCATGTAAGGCGCGGTGACCTCGACGTTGCGAAGCGTGGGAACCTTGAACTTTCCCATGTCCGAGGCCAATCCCGTGATTTTCCCCCGTCCCGAATCCAAGGCGATCGAATCCAGGCCGTTGTCCTGAAAACTGCCGTCGGTGAAGAGCGGGGGAAGGTGACAACGGAAACAGCCGCCCTTGGGTCCCAGGAAAATCGCGGCACCACGCTTGGCTCCTGGGGACATGGCGCCCTCGTCACCCGCCATCCAGCGGTCATAAGGGGCATCGCGGCTGACCAGCGTCCGCTCGTAGGTGGCCAGCGCCCGGGTCACGCCTTCCAACGTAATGGCGCCCTTTCCGTAAGCTTGGCGGAACAATCGGACAAAGAGGGAATCCGCCCCCAGCCGCGCCACGATTTCGGGGCCCGTCATGTCCATCTCGTTCACGGCGAAGAGGGGAAGCAGCGTCTGCGACTCCAGGCTTTGCGCCCGCCCGTCGAACATGAAGACGGAGCCGAAAACCATGTTCCCGAGGGAAGGCGTATTGCGGACGGTCGACTGCTCACGAACTCCCGTGCTGAGGGAACCGCGATGGTTGTCGGAGAATGCCGCCAGGGGAGAATGGCACCAGGCGCAGCTTACCGTGCGGTCGCGGCTCAACTCGAAGCTGAAAAAGAGGCGTCGCCCGAGGATCGCCTTCTCCGGCGTGAACGGATTGTCCGTGGGGAACAGGGGCGCGGGCCAGCCCGCGAGCGCCTCCGGCGCGTGGGGAACATAGTCGCCGTCGACGAACACGCGGTGCGGATCCGCATCGTTCGTGGCAAGGCATCCCGCGAGGACGAGCGTCATCCCGAACGCGACCGACAGCCGACGAACCAGCGGATACCGAAAAACCGTGCTCACCGAAGGCATCCCCCTAATCTACTCGCCATGGGTAATGCGGCCCTGTGTGCCTATTTTTTGAAGCCTATGCGCGATACGGAGAATGCGATGGAAGCGGCGCAACGCGAGGATCGACGGGCATTGGGCCTGCTCGTCCGCATCCGCTTCGTCCACATCGCGCTGCAATCGGTCCTCCTCTTCCCCGCCCTGCGCTACGGCTGGATGTTCCCCTCCGACCTGCCGTGGTGCCTCGGCGCGCTCGGCGCGTTGCTGCTCTTCAACCTGGTCTCGCTCGCCTGGCTGCGCAGCGGCCGCGGCACGCCGGCCTCTTTCCTGACGCTGCAAACCGCCGTCGACCTCGCCGCGATGACCTTGATCTTCGGCGTGTCGGGCGGGCTGACCAATCCCCTGCACAGCCTCGTCCACTTCGAGATCGGCCTCGCGGGAATCCTGTTGCCCACCCTTCCCGCGACTGTCACGCTGGCGCTGGGTGCCGCCGCGCTGGCCGGCCTCGGATGGAACGTGCAGAGCCTTTCGGATCCGTATGCCTGGATCGGGCCGCTCGGCCCCAACCTCGCCTACGAATGGCTGCTCGCCCTCGCCGTGTCGGGCCTGTCGATCTTCGCCGCGCGGCGCGCGCGCGTCTATCGCGATCGCCTCGCCGCCTCGGACGCACGGGCCCGCCAGCGCGACAGGTTGCGGGCGGCCGGCGCCGTGGCCTCGGGCTTCTGCCACGAGCTGGCCAGCCCGCTCAACGCGGCGGGCCTGCTCGCGGACCGCCTGCGCCGCAAGACCGGCGGCACGCAAAGCGGCGACGCGCTGGGCGAAGAGTGGGATGAGCTGAAGGAAAGCCTCGAGCGCTGCGACCACGTCGTGCGCGCGATGGCGGGCGCGGCGTGGGATCCCGATGAACTCTCGCTGCAAACCGCGGACGCGGGCGCGATGTTGCGGAGCCTGGCCACCGCGTGGCGCGGAAAGGTTCCGCTGCGGATCGAAGGCGCGGAGGCTTCCCTGCGCGTGGCCGCGCCTGCCGTGGGCCTCGCGCAAACCTTGCAAAGCCTGCTGCGCAACGCGGACGAGGCCTCGCCCGCGAGCGGAAGCGTCGATGTCTCCATCTCGTCGCGGGAAGGTTCCGTGCTCGTCCTCGTTTCGGACCGGGGCCCCGGCGTGGAGCCGGGAGTCCTCGTCGCCCTCGGCTCTCCCTTCAACAGCCGCAAGGGCAAGGGTCGCGGGCTGGGGCTCTTCTCCGCCCTGCACTTCGCGGAGGCGCTGGGCGGTTCGCTCACGCTGACCGCACGCCCGGGCGGCGGCACCGAGGCCCGCCTCGTGCTGCCGCGCGCCGCCGAGGTTTCTGAAATATCCGAGACTTCGGAGACGGCATGAATATCCTGATCCTCGAGGACGACGCCGCGCTCCGCCGCGCGCTGGCCCGCGAGCTCGCCGACTTGGGTCATCACGTCGTGCAGGCGGCGGCGTGGCGTGACGTTCCCGAGGGCGAGGTCGCCACGTTCGACGCCGCCGCGCTCGACCTGCGGCTCGCGGGCCCGGGCGATCCCGGCGGCCTCGACGCCTTGGCGGCGCTGCGCGCGGTGAATCCCGGCTGCCGCGCCGTGCTGATGACCGGCTACGGAAGCCATGCGACCGCCTTGGAGGCCGGAAAACTCGGCGCGGCCCACTACCTCGCGAAGCCCGTGACGTTGCCCTGGCTCCTGTGGGCCCTGGGTTTGGGCGCGCGGCCCGAGGGCTCGGAACCCGAGGCGGGAGGCGCGAGCCTCGCCCGCAACGAGCGCGAATACATCGAATACGTGATGGCGCAATGCGAAGGGAATGTCAGCCGGGCCGCGCGCCTGCTGGGCCTGCGCCGGCAAAGCCTTCAGCGCAAATTGAAAAAATACAGCTCGCCCTGACGCCCGCTACGGGCCGATGCGCGCCACCCACTGCAACGCGATCGGGTAACCCGGGCGCAAGGCGAGTGCCTGCCGGAGGAGACCCCGGGCGGCCACGGTGTCCGCCGACGCCAGGATTTGATAACCCGCCTCGTTCGTATAGGCGGCGGCGTAGACCTCCGCGATCCTTTCAACCATGGGCCTTCCACGCAGGAGAGGCCTGAAGGCGAACGACCTGGGAACGAGCGCCGGGGGCCTGCCGGCGAAGTAAACGAAGCTCAGGCCGTCCGGCACGACGTTGATCTGCGGGGACAGGTCCTTCTGGAGATGAGGGACCACGTTGTTGGCGACGTCGATCGTGGCGTGGACCGGACGTCTTCCGAAGTCGCCACGGAAAAGGGCCTCGACGGTTTTCCAATACCCGCTGATGTAGGCCTCATAATCCGCGCCGTCGAGGGGCATCCTGTCGCGGACGTCGAGCACGACAGCGGTGTAGGCATTGATCTGCGGGCGCGCTCCGCGGATCAGGATCGGATGAAGCTTCTC
>DATAHJ010000113.1:0-1516 GCA_036263275.1 Fibrobacteria bacterium
CGGACCTGACGCTGAGCGCGACGCTCGAGCAATCGCTCATTCGCTACCGGCTGCGGAGCATCGCCGACATCCAGCGCATCTTCCGGAAGAACTCGCGCCGGCCTTCCTCCGGTCCGCCCCTGCGTCTCAATGTCCGGGTGCGCACGGTGGGCGCCGACAACCGCATCGACTCCGACATCCTCCGTCTCGCCTGGGTGGGCGACCTCTCCGTGCGGGGGACGCATCCCTACACGCTCTTCAACGGGCGGGTGAACGGGATCTCGGGCGACTTCGGGCTGGAGCGCCAGTCCTACGACATCGACCGCCTCGAGGTGAAGTGGCTGAACGCCCCGGCCGACGAGGGCGAAGTGCGCATGGAGGCCACCAAGCGGCTGGCCTCCGATTGCGCGCGCGCCTCCGAGGGAGGCGATTCATGCACCGTGATCACGAAGCTGGACGGTCCCCTTTCGGAGATGCAGTTCTCGTACGACAGCGATTGCGGCGGCTCGTATGGATCGGGGGCCAGCGTGTCCGCCATGCTTTACTCCGTGCAGCGCGGCTGCTACGACGCCTCGCTCGCCACCGGCGCGGAAGGGCCGGGCTACGGCTCGCGCGCGCTCACCCTCATCGAATCGCCCCTCAGCGGACAGCTCTCCCGCCTCTTCGGCCGTTATTCCGGTGCCTGGATCGAGCAGGCCGAAGTCACGGGGCTCGGCTCGCTCGCCGGGGATGAGAATACGGGGCCGGATTCGCTGGGCCAGGCGCTGAGCCTCGGCCTCACGAGCCGTGAATATCTCCGCTTCCGCCTCAAGATACGTTCCGGGTACCATACCGCCTCGCAGGATCTCTCGAATCCTTGGGAGCACATGCTGGCGCTCGAGTGGCGCACTCCCGCCGACGCGCTCGCGACCTCGCCCGACTGGAAGCGCCGTTTGCGGGACAATCTCCGCTTGGTGGGCTCTCTCGAGACCAAGCCGACCCTGCGAAACAACGTCGAGGAGGATGAGGTCGAGAAGAAGATCGGCCTGAACTACACCTACGGATTCTGGGGAGGATGGTGGACCAAGCCCCGCAAACCCTCTCCGCCGCTCAAGCCGGAAGCGCAACCCTCCCCGGTTTCGCCGGGCGCGCCGGCGCAAGGGGAGGCGAAGCCATGAGACGCGCCCTTCTTTTCCGCGTACTCGTGCTTGCGGCCTTCTTCGCCTCCCTCGCCCTGGCGCCGCGCGCGCTGGCCGCGGGCATTTCCGCAAGCTTCGAGGGCCGCGAAGCCTTCTCCGCCGCCAAGCTGCTCGACCTTTTGCCCGATGAGCCCGAGAAGCTCCGCGACGAGGAGGTGTCGTACTGGGCCGGCGACGCGGCGGACCGGGTCGCGGAGTTTTACGAGGACCGCGGCTACCTGCAGGTCCAGGTCTCCACGCGCGTGGAGAAGCCCGATCCCAAGCGCAAGAAGTGGAACGTCACGCTGGTCGTGCGCGAGGGGCCGCTCTATCGCTTCGGCGTCGTCACGCTGCGCGTCGACGGCGACTCCGCCGTCGCG
>DATAHJ010000114.1:0-2982 GCA_036263275.1 Fibrobacteria bacterium
ACGATGCGCAGCGTCTGCCCTTTGCGGATCATGTGCATCCAGCCATCGCCCGCCGGGATGACGTGATCGTACCCGGCGATTTCCTCGAGGAGCGGGCTTTCGACGTAGTTCAGCACGGGCATCAGGCGGTCTCCAGCGCGACGTAGGATTCGGTGTTGGCGAAGGCCCGCCCGTTCTCGGGGCGCGACACGCGGCAAGAGTCATCGGGACCGGGCGCCGGCACGGCGCGCACCGTGAGCGTCACCGCGGGGGGGTCCCATTCCCCGGCGGGCGCAAGTGGATGCGGCGTGTTGGAAAGGACGACAAGGATGTCCATCTCGGCGCGCAACTCGACGAAATCCCCCGCCTTCGCGTGGTCGGGAACGAACGACAGATTTCCCGACTCGTCCGCGACCACCTTGGAGAAGAAGTTGACGTTGGCGTGCAGGTCGCGCTTGCCTAACCCGTGCTTGGCCAATTCCACGAGGAAGTTGTCGCGGCCGTTGCGCCGCCAGTCGTTGCGCGCCTCCTGATAAGTGCGCGCACCGAATTTCTCCGCCAGCCGCCGCGCGTCGAGGATGCCGCACAGCGTGTCGTGCCAACCGCAGGACTCGGCGGTGAGCGAGCAGAGGACGCGCCCCATGTCCGAATGCAGTGTCTTTCCCGCCGACAGGAAGGCGGTGCATTGCGCCTTCAAGGTGTCGGGCATGTTGTAGCGCTCGAGCGGATGATCGGCGTTGAAGAACAGGGCCGACAGGTTGGCGCCCGCGCCTTCGGCCGTGATCCTCAGCGCCAAGCCGCGCCGCAGCGCCAGCGAGGCCATCGCGCCGCCGCGCAAGGTTTCCGTGTAGATGATCGATTCCACGATGCAGTCTTCTCCTTGTTGGGGCGCAGCATGCCGCGCCCTTACTCAACCTCGTCGCCCACCTGCGTCAGGCGCAGGCGCGGCAAGGCCTCGTCGGGCGCGCCCTCGGCATGCGTTTCCCCGCCGTGGATCCACTCCTCCAACCGCTTCTTCACGGCCATGAACTCGGGCGTGACGCATTGCTCCGGCGCGCGCGGGCGCGGCACGGGAACCTCGAGGCGTTCGGCGACGCTTTGGCCGTCCGGCCCGACGTTCGGCCGCAGCACGAGGATGCGGTCGGCGAGATAGATGGCCTCGTCCAGGTCGTGGGTGATGAAGACGATGGTCACGTCGGCGTTCTTCCAGACGTGAAGCAGGTGCTTCTGCATCTGCGCCCGCGTCTGCGCGTCGAGCGCGCCGAAGGGCTCGTCCATGAGCAGGATGCGTGGCGAGTTCGCCAGCGCCCGCGCGATGGCCACGCGCTGCTTCATGCCGCCGGAGAGCTGATGCGGATAGGCGTCGGCGAACCGCGATAGCCCGACAAGGGAGATCCACTGGTCGGCTTCCGCCTCCGCGGCGGAGCGGCTTTGCCCCGCCATGCGCGGACCGAACATGATGTTCTTGCGCACCGTCAGCCAGGGGAACAGCGTGTAGCCCTGAAACACCATGCCCCGGTCCGCGCCGGGGCCGTCGCACGCAGCGGCGCCGCCGAGTGTGAGGGTCCCCGAGGAAGGCTGCTCCAATCCTGCGAGGATGCGCACGAGCGTGGACTTTCCGCAGCCCGAGGCGCCGACCACGCACACGAACTCGCGCCGCCGCACTTCGAAGTTCACGTCGCGCAACGCGTGCGTGCCGCCGAAGGACTTGCCAAGACCCTTCACCTCCAGCACCACCGGCCGTTCCTTGAGCTTGCGGAAGCGTTCCGCCACGGCCTCCGACTGCGTGCGATAGTCGAAACCCGTCATGCCGTCGCCTCCGTCGATGCGACCGGCCCGGCCCTGCGCGCGGGCGAGGGCCCGAACCATCCGCGGCGCGCGCGCTTGGAAGCCGGGCCGCGCTTCTCCCACGGAAACAGTCCCCGGCCCAGCAAGGCGAGGAACTGGTCGCAGGCGATGCCGATGATCCCGATCATCAGCATCGCCGCGTACACGTTGTCGAATTGCTTGTAACGCTGGGCCTGATAAAGAAACGCGCTGATGCCGGACTTCGCGCCGATGAGCTCGGCCACCACCAGATAGGTCCACGCCCAGCCGAGCAGGATACGCAAGTCGCGATACAGCCCCGGTAGCGCGGCGGGAACGACCACATGGCGCAAGAGCTGCCAGGGCGAGCAACCAAGGGTCTGGGCGGCCTCAAGGAGTCCCCCTTCCACCTGCCTTGTCGTGTTCGCGGTCACCAGCACCAACTGGAAGAAGGTGCCGATGAAGATCACCGCGACCTTGGGCGCGTCGTCGAGGCCCCAGATGGCCACGGCCAGCGCGCCGAACACCGGCGCGGGCATATAGCGGACGAAATCGGTGAAGGGTTCCGTAAGGCGCGCGAACAGCGCGAAGCTGCCGCAAAGGATGCCGAGCGGCAAGCCGAAAATCACCGAAAGAAAGAATCCCCAGAAGATCACGCGGCAGCTATGAAGCAGACTCTCGTGCAGCCACAGGTCGCCCTGCCGCGCGGGCGGCGTCTTGAAGGCCGTGTAGAAGGCGCGCGCCACTTCGTGCGGCGCGGGCAGGTAGATCGGGTTGGCGCGAGCGCCTTGCGCGGGCGCGGCCCCCGCCTTCGCCAGCTCGGCGTTGCGCGCCGCGAACACCTCGCGCTCCACCAGCATGTCGGTCGCGAGGTAGTCGTGCTCGCCCGCGACGGATTCGTCTCCGGCGTTGGTGACGAGCACGTACGGGTGCCACAGGAAAGGCACGTAGCTGACGAGCGACCACAGCGCGAGGGGAAGGACGAACGACAGCGCGAGGAGAAGCCTTCTCCGTCCCGCCGAAAAATCCGTTCGCACGGCGAGCCAAGGCTCGCGAGCGCGCGGCCGAGCCTCGGCCGTGACATCCCCGCTCGCGAGGGGGACGCCCTGTTCCGGATGGGAGCTTGTCATGTCGAGCGGAACCCCAGGCGACGGCGACGGCTCGAACAGAGCGGAACGCCGTTGCGCCTTCTTTGTT
>DATAHJ010000115.1:0-2689 GCA_036263275.1 Fibrobacteria bacterium
GGTTCCCGGCTGATGCGCCTGCCCGCCCCGCTCCGCCTCCTGCGCCCCCATCAATGGGTGAAAAACGTCTTCGTCCTCGCGGGCGTGTTCTTCGCGGGGGCCTTGTCGGACAAGGCGGCTGTCGCGCGGGCGATCGAGGCCTTCGCCGCATTCTGCCTTGCCTCCAGCGCGGTCTACGTGCTGAACGACCTGCTCGACCGAAAAGCCGACGCCCTTCACCCACGCAAGCGTTCCCGCCCCTTTGCCTCGGGCGCCGTGTCGGTTCCGGCAGGCGTGGCGCTGGGACTCTTGGCCGCCGCCGGTGCCCTCGTGCTGGCCTTGAGGGCGGATCCCCGCCTGGCGCTCGTTCTCGGGGTATACGCGGTCATTAACGGGGCTTATTCGCGCTGGCTCAAGCATGTGGTGCTCGTGGACGTCTTCTGCATCGCGTCCGGTTTCCTGCTTCGTCTCTTGGCGGGCACTTGGGGCATCGGCATCCCGCCTTCGCAGTGGTTCGTGCTGTGCACCTTCCTGCTCAGCCTCTTCCTCGGCTTCTCCAAGCGCTACGCCGAACGGATGGACGAGACGCAGGACGCGGAATCGAAGCGAGCCGTGGTGGAGGAATATTCGCCGGAATTCCTGCGCGTGCTGCTGGGCGTGACGGCCGCCTGCACCCTGATGGCCTACGGCCTTTACGCCATGAGTCCTCGGACCGTGGAATTCCACGGGACCGCGCGGTTGATCTACACGCTGCCCTTCGCCGCCTTCGTGATGTTCCGCTACCTGTGGCTCGTGATGGAGCGTGGGTACGGGGAGAACCTGTCGGGAGAATTGATGCGCGATCCCGGCTTGATCACGGGCTGCCTGGCCTACGTGGCCGTGACAGGAGCCCTGCTGCTCTAGCGCCTTGCTATTCGCCAGCGAAAGAGCGGAGCGTCACAAGCAATCCGTCCCGCGACGAAACGGGGAGGCCTTCGCCGAGGGCCCTGACGATCTTCCGATTATCCACCCGATAACTATCCGTCAGCTTGCGCAGCTTTTCCCGGCCGAAGGGAAGCCGCAGGAAATCGCCGAACCATGCCGCCGTGCGGATCAAAGCCTTCGGAACCCGAACTGTCCTTGCGTTCCGCCCGCGGGATTTTGCCATGAGCCTTACGACGTCGACCGTGGAAAGCGGTTCATCGTCGGCAAGGTTGTAAACACCCGAGGGGACCTCCCGGGAACACAGCGCATCCACGACGAAATTGAAATTGCCGACGGACAGGAAAGAACGCGCATTGTCGAACGCCGCGAAGGGGTAGGGAGTCCCCGAGGCGACCCAACGGTACAAGGCATTCAGGTTGCCCTTGTTTCCGGGGCCATGGACCATGGCCGGCCGAAGGATGTACACGCCTCCGCGATCCGCTCCACTGGAGAGAAGGTACCGCTCGGCCTTCAGCTTGGAACGGCCATAGGATGTTGAAGGAGATGCTGGGAAACCTTCCGTCAGCGGGAATTCGCCTGGGGAGTCCGCCGCAGCCTTCACCGAACTGACGAAGACGAATTTCCGGGCTGAAGAATCCGTGAACGCCTCGAAGACCACCTTCGTGAGGCCCAGGTTCACGCGAAGGTGATCCTCGGGTGTCGCGGCGCCCTTGAGGTCATGGGCCAACCCTGCGAGATGCACGAAAGCCCCTGCATCGGCCGGGATCCGCCCCCGCCAATCGTTGCTTCGCAGGGAAAGGGGAACGACTTCATGACCCCGCGCCTCGAGGTACGGAACGAGATTGCGGCCCAGGAAGCCACCCGCGCCGGTGACGACGATTTTCAATGCGAGACTCCCTGCCGGCCAAGAACTCGGCCGGCCGTCATCCACAGGATGCGCAAGTCGAGGCGAAGGCCGCGGGCGGCGAGATACTGCGCGTCCAGCGCCGCCTTCCGGGCGACGGGGAGATCGTCGCGCCCGTTCACTTGCGCCCACCCGGTGATCCCGGGAACGAGCGCGTTCACTCCAGTGGCCGACCGCAAGGCCAGCAGATCTTTCTGATCAGGCAGTGCGGGACGCGGCCCCACAAGGCTCATGTCACCCCGCAGCACGCTCCACAACTGCGGCAGTTCGTCGAGGCTGGTGATGCGCAGAAAGGCCCCGATGGGAGTCCTGCGGGATCGCGGATCGTCGAGGAGATGGGTCGCGACCAGCGGCGTGCCGGCGCGCATGCTGCGCAACTTGGGCATCCGGAACAACCGGCCATCCTTGCCGACCCGAACGGACCAATGCAACGCAGGCCCCTTGGAGGTCAGGCGAACGAGGACCCCGAGGAGCAGCAGCAAGGGAAGCAGGGCCAGCGCGACCGGCGTCGCCAGGAGAAAATCGAGAGCCCGCTTCAAGAGTGCTCCAGCGCGCCCGTGACCGGGTTTCAGGCCTTGTGCCACACCTTCCGGTTCACGAAGCCGGTATAGCTCAGGATGATGCGCAAAACCTTGTCGGAAACGTTGTCGGGCTCATAGTCGCGCACGAGCTTCAGGGTGCGATCCGCCCCGCGTCCCTGCGTGGCGACCACGTCGAGGGCCCGCAGGACCGCCACGGGATCAAGGCCCGTGAAGATCACCGAGGCCTCCTCGAAGCCCTCGGGACGCTCGTGCACCTCGCGCAGGTTCACGGCCGGAAAATTCAGGATGGAGGACTCTTCGGTGATGGTGCCGCTGTCGGACAGGGTGGCCTTGGCCGAGG